>JBMNPP010000183.1:0-5561 GCA_050943675.1 Brooklawnia sp. | reverse complement strand
CGCTGCCCATTTGCTCGGCGGTGAAGGTCGCGGTGCTGCCACTTGCCGCGTACGAGCCACAGGCGTCGGTGGAACCGCTGGGCCCCTGGTAGCAGGCGACGTCGATGACCTCTGCCGGGCCGGTGACGGTAACGCTGACCGCGTCCACCTGGTTGGGTGAATCACCAAACACGTTGTAGAACAATTCGTCGGCGTCGGCAACGCCGGCCTGGTCGCGCACCGCATTGACGGCGCCGGCAACCTCATAGCTGAGCACATAGGTCTGCACCCCGGTGCGGGTGTCGGACGAGCCATCCGGGGCACCGATCGCCAGCACCACTTCTGCGCCCTCGCCGCTGTCCTCGCGCCAGAGCTCAGCCGGGGCACCCGAAGGTGATTCGACCTCGAAGTTGGAGTACATCAGCACGCGCTCTTTGCTGGGGTCGGGCTCATAGGCCATCCGTCGCACCAGGGTTCGATAGAAGCCCAGGCCCTCGCGGTCGCCGAAATCCCACTGGAAGGTCTCGGTGACGCGAAGGTTGCCCTCGGCGTCCAGTACATGGCTGATGGTCAGGTCGCGGACCACATCGTCATCGGCGTAGGCATGCGCCGCCGGGGCCAGGGCCAGCGAGAGTGCCATGACCAGCGCGGCCACGACGCCTGCCAATCCGGTGCGCGAATGGGGTTGATGGGCGAGCTCGGTGGGGATTGTCATCGGTTCTCCTCGGTTCACCTGCGCCCGAGACTAGTCCTGCCGAGGGGCCAGAAACGTTACGCCTGAGGCGAACTCGAACGCACGTCGGTTGGCTAGGGGAGTTGTATTTCGCTCCGCACGGTGCTGCCCGGGTAGTCCCCCAGTTTGGGACGAAGGTGTCCATGATCCGGACCAAGGATGGCAGACGGGCCTGTCGGCCTCTGCTAGCGTTTCGCCCATGTTCGCCACGGGTACCACCACTGCATCCTCGATGCCGCTGTGCCTGTGCATGTGTATGTGTTGCCACGCCTGAAAACCAGACTGACAACACCATCCTGATCGCTGCCGAGCCACCTCGTGGCGGTCTCCTCTCTTCAATAATCCCGGGTCCCGCCGCGGGATGGTCGTCAGCTACACACCAGCCCAATAAAGAGAGAAAACGAAATGACCATCTATACCGACGCCACCAAACTCATCGGACGCACCCCCCTGGTGCAGATCAACCGGTTGTACGGCGATTCGCAAGCCCGTGTCGTGGCCAAGCTGGAGTACTACAACCCCGCCAACTCGGTGAAGGACCGCATCGGTGTGGCGATCGTGGACGCTGCCGAGGCTGACGGTTCACTGCAGCCGGGCGGAACGATCGTCGAGGGCACCAGCGGCAACACCGGCATCGCTCTGGCCTGGGTGGGCGCGGCGCGCGGTTACCGGGTGATCATCACGCTGCCCGACACCTTCAGCAAGGAACGGCGTGCGGTCCTGCGGGCCCTGGGTGCAGAGCTGATCCTCACCCCCGGTGCTGATGGCGTCCCGGCCGCGAATGCACGGGCTGCCGAGATCGTGGCCAACACCCCCGGCGCGATCCTGGCCAGCCAGTTCACCAACCAGGCCAACGTGCGGATCCACCGCGACACCACTGCCGAAGAGATCTGGGCAGATACCGATGGCGCGGTCGACATCGTGGTCTCCGGTGTGGGCACCGGCGGCACCGTCACCGGGGTCGGGCAGGTACTCAAACAGCGCAAGCCGGACGTCCAGATCTACGCGGTCGAGTCGGCCGAATCGGCTGTCCTGTCGGGCGAGCCGAAGGGCCCGCACAAGATCCAGGGCATCAGCGCCGGCTTCGCCCCCGAGATCCTGGACCGCTCGGTGATCGACGGCATCATCAAGGTGACCTCGGAGGACGCCCTGGCCTGGGCACGCCGGGCGGCTCAGGAGGAGGGCCTGCTCACCGGCATCTCGGCTGGTGCGGCACTGCGCGCCGCTGCCGAGCTTGCCGCCGACCCCGCCAACGCCGGCAAGACCATTGTGGTCATCGTGCCGGACTGGGGGGAGCGCTACCTGTCAAGCCCGCTGTACGCCGATCTGCTCGACTAGGGCACAGCCTGGCACCCGGCGACCGCGCGTAGCATGGTTCGTACGACCTCGGAGGTGGTCCAGCCATGATCCAAGTCGAGTTCAACAGTCTCGCAGTTGACACGCGCGGTCTGCCGGTGGTGCTGCTGCGTCCCAAGGACCCCCACGACGATCCCGTGCACGTGCTGCCGATCTGGATCGGCATGCAAGAGGCCAGTGCGATCGTGGTCGCTGCGCAAGGAGCAGTAACTGCCCGTCCGATGGCCTACGACCTGATGGTCAGGCTGCTGGATGCGCTGCAGGGGTCCGTGGTGCAGGTCGCAGTGACTCGGCTTGAAGAAGGCACGTTCTACGCCGAGATCACCCTGGACACCCCATTCGGTCGCCAGGTCATCGATGCCCGACCATCCGATTCAGTCGCCCTGGCCCTGCGGGTCGAGGCACCGATCTTCGTGGCCGAAGCAGTGCTGCGTGAGGCAGGCATCCCGGCCGAGTTGATCACCGAGCAGGACGAGGAATCCCAGATCGAGGAGTTCAACGAATTCCTCGACTCCGTCGACCCGGACGATTTCCGGGGTTAGACGGTCGCTGCCGGCAGCCACACGCTGGACCAGCCGATGATCGGCTCACCCCAGCCATCGGCCGGCTCGTGCAGGGGGATCAGGCCGACCCCGGTCGGGGCGCCATTGCTGTAGACCATGCCGTCACCGGCATACATCGCCACGTGCCCATAGGGGTTGCCCACCGGTGTGCCGTCATACCAGATCAGCGCACCCACCGGAATATCCGACAGGTCGGTGTTCATCTGGCCGGCCGCGGTGATCTCGTCGGCTGCCTGCTGGGCGCCGACCACACCGGCTGAGGTGTAGCCATAAAAGGTTGCCACCAGTGACAGGCACATGTTGTCGTAACCCCAGTTGCCCACCATGGATTCGGCGGTGGCCATGGCCTCCTCAACCGAACGCGCGGCGTGCTGGCCGGGGGCGATGGTGCCGGCAATATCCACCTCTTCAACGGCGGGCTCTTCTGCGACAGGCTCTTCGGGGGTTGCCTCCGGGCTCGGGTCGGCCTGTGGCAGGTCCGCCGCCGGTGAGGTCGGCTCGGTCAGCGGGGCGCGCTCGCCGCTCCGGCTCAGCGCCGGGGTTCGGTCGGTGGGCTCGATCACCGAGGCGGTAGGGGTGCCCAGCGGATTGGCCGAGCTCGTCGCCAGGGCGACGCCAGAGAACGAACCGGCCATGGCGACCAGGCCCGCGGCCGCGATCAGCTTGCGAGCGGTGAAGCGTCGGCGCTGGTTCACGAAGGCCCGGGCGTCCACCCTGGGCATAATCTGGGTGGTTGGCTCGGCTACGAGTTCGACTTCGGTCAGCGCCCGGCGTGGACCGGCGCATGGTTCAACAATCGCGCGCCGGGGTGTCGTGTCGTCCAGGTTTTCCAGCAGTGCCCTGCGTGGCTTCATCCAAGTCCTCAGTTCGTGGGGCGGTCCCCGCGTTCATTTCTGAGAAAATGATAAAACTCGCTTAGGATTCGTTTCAAACCGGTTGGCAACAACGCTTGCAGCAACTGGTTTCAGTGGCGCGCTTGCCGGACGATCCGGGACGCCTGCCCGGCGTGGGCGCGTAGTTGCGCCTCCACCCGCCTGCCCTCGACGCGCAGCCGTTCCATCGGCGCGCTGATGGCCACTGAGCCGATCACCATCCCGGTGGCATTGCGCACTGCGACCGCCGCACAGGCCATCCCGGGCACGAACTCGCCCCATTCCCAGGCGATGCCCTGGGTGGCGACGTGGCCGAGGTGGTCCTCGAGGTCGGCGCGGTCGGTGATGGTTGCTGGAGTGACCTGGGGGACGCCGCGGGCCTGCAGGTATTCGCTGCGCTGGTCATCGTCCATCCCGGCCAGCAGGATCTTGCCGAAGGCGGTGGCATGGGCGGCCTCGTGGAAACCGAAATCGAGCAGTTCGAGCCGCGGGTGCTCAGCGCAGTCGGAAACATAGGCGACCATCACGTCGGGTCCGCGATAGGTGGCGAAATAGGAGGCCATCGAGATGGCGGCGTGCAGCGAGTCGACCACCTCGCGGATGCCGGGGTGCACCGGCACCTGGCGGTGCAGCGCTCGTCCCAGTTCGTGCAGCTGCGTCCCGAGCTCGAAGCGTTGTTCGTCGCGCAGGTGCACCAGGTAGCCGTGCCGGGCCAGCGAGTTGAGCAACCGGTAGACCGTCGACAGCGGGATGGCCAGTGCTTCAGAGATCTCGGTGGCGCTCGCCCCGCCCCGGTCGGCGACGAACTCGAGCACCCCGATGATGCGCAGCAGACTGCGAGCGTCATTGCTCGACTCGGTCTGCGCGCGTTCCTTCCGGCGCGAAGACATGCCTTGATCCTAGTTGCGGCCAGACTGCGATTCTCGCTGGCTGGTAATGACCCTAGATAATCGGGCGCTGGATGACGCACACTGCTTGGACTGAGCGGGTTCCGCTCGGAGCCCGCCGCCATGGGTTCAAGGAGGAACTGATGAAGGCCCTGAGATTACACGCCTACAAACAGTCACCAAAGCTCGATGAAATTGACGAGCCCCAGATCACCGGCCCCTGGGATGTCATCGTCGACGTCGGCGCAGCAGGCCTGTGCCGCACCGACCTGCACATCATCGAAGGCCAGTGGGACCATATCCAGCACCCCAAACTGCCCTACGTCCTGGGCCACGAGAACGCCGGCTGGGTGAGCGCGGTCGGCAGCGCTGTAACCAATGTTGCCGTCGGCGACACCGTGATCATGCATCCGCTGACCAGTTGCGGGCTCTGCCCGGCATGTCGTATCGGCCAGGATTCGCACTGTGCAAACGCCACCTTCCCCGGCCTGAACGTGGACGGCGGCATGGCCGAGAAGCTGAAGACCAATGCCCGCGCAGTGGTCAAGCTCGACCCGTCGCTGGAGCCCAAGGACATCGCCGCGCTCGCCGACGCCGGCCTGACTGCCTACCACGCTGTCCGCAAGGCCGCACCGCTGCTCTTCCCGGGCACCCACGCCGTCGTGATCGGCTCTGGTGGGCTGGGCCATATCGGCGTCCAGGCGCTGGCAGCCATCACCTCTGCCGAGATCACCGTGGTCGACCGCAGCGAGGAGGCCCTCGAACTGGCCCGCGAGATCGGCGCCAACCACACTGTGCTGGCGACCTCGGATGAGCAGATCACCAAGCAGGTGCAGGACATCACCTCGGGTGGGGCCGATGTGGTGTTCGACTTCGTCGGCGAAACCGGCACCGAACTGCTGTCACCAAACCTGATCCGTAACCGCGGCTCGCAGTATGTGATCGGCTACGGCGGCCAGGTGCGCATCGACACCATCGAGATCATTTCGCGTGAGATCAACGTGGTCGGCGTGCTGGTCGGCACCTACAACGACCTGGTCGAATTGATGACGCTCACCGCGCAGGGGAAGGTCTCACTGCACACCCAGACCTACCCACTGGAGAACGCACTGGATGCCATCGCCGACCTCGACAACGGACGCCTGGTCGGACGCGGAATCCTGATTCCGTA
>JBMNPP010000182.1:0-5583 GCA_050943675.1 Brooklawnia sp. | reverse complement strand
GAAGCCGGCCCCGGATTGGATGGTGCGCGGATTCAGGCCCGGCGGCCAGGCGGGTGAGTAGCTCGGCGGCCGCCGGATCGCCGGCCGCCAACAGCTTGACCACGGCTCTCCCGGCCGGGCCGCGTGCCAGCCGGTCGAACCGCACCCACAACCGCTCGCCAGCGGGCTGCAGGTAGGGGTTGGCGCGGTGGTCCAGCAACTGGCCGCCGAAGAGCGGGGCGGCCTGGGTGATCGCCCGCAGGAGCACGTCGGCGCCCAGCGGACTGATCGGATCGAGCATGCCCTGGAAACCACCGAATGACAGCCAGAGTGCCTCGGCCGGGCCCTCAGGGAGCGGGTAGAGGCTGGTGACCGGACGGGTCTGTACGACTGCGAGCCGGTCGTCGGCCAGCGTCCACTCGATGTCCTGGGGTTGCCCGAAGTGGGCGGCGATGCGTTGCCCGAGCCGGGCCAGCCGCTGCAGTTGGCCGGCCGAGAGGGTGGGACGCGCACCCTGCACGGACTGTTCGAGAACCTTGTGGCTCGCGATTTCGATGGTGAAGATGTTGGGTGTTGCCAGGCCCCCCACCAGTTTCTCGGCCAGGCCCGGAACCGCCTCGACGACGATGCGGCCCCGGTGGCCGGACAACGGATCAGCGGTGAACATCACCCCGGCGGCCTCGGCATCCACCATCTCCTGGACGATGACCGCCAACCCCAACCCATCGCCACTGATCTGGTTGCGCGCCCGGTAGGTGATCGCGCGCTCTGTCCACAGGCTCGACCAGCATTCGATGATCGCGGCCAGGGCTGCGTCCAGCCCCCGCACATCAAGGAAGCTGTCCTGCAGGCCCGCGAACGACGCCTCCGGCAGGTCTTCAGCCGTGGCAGAGGACCGAACCGCCACAGGTCGGTCGAGCAGGGGAGCGATGGTGCTGGAGATCCGCGCGCGCTGGCCCTCAGGCATGGGGCGGCGGAAGGCAGCGCGGATGGCCTCGGCGGCCTGCGCGGCGGGCAGTTGCATGGCCCGGGTGATGATCGGGGACACCCCGGTATCGCTGACGAAGGTGAAGTACTCAGCGGTGTCGAGCACCACGAACGGGGGCACCGGGAAGCCCGCGTCCTGCAACTCGACCAGGTTGACGGCCTTGCCGCCCAGTCGCGAGATCCGTGTCTCCACAGCGCAAGCCTGCCACTCAGGTCGATGGGTCGTGCGTGGTCGGTCTCAATTGCGGGTGGCACGGAAAATATATCAAATACTTTCTGGCAAAAGGCGCTTGTAGGGGTCGGAATGTCAGTGGCCGGTGCAAGGGTTCGGGTATAGCAGTTCCCGCCCATCCCCGAGCGAAGGAGGCCCGATGTCGAGCACACTTGATGCGCTGGCCCGGATCGACGCATTGCTCGATGGTCTGGATCATCGTGAACGCGCAGGCGTTGCGCACACTGACAGGCTGCGATTGGTTGGTGACGCGCGCCGTGTCGCCGCCCGGCTGGATGCGTTACTCGCTGTCCTGGTCTCGGAGGCCGAGGTCGCCGGTGCCGCAGAAGTCGTCAAGGGCACCCCCTTGCGCAGTTGGCTGACTGCCTCCGGGCAGGCCTCCTCGAAAGAGGCCGGCCAACTCATCTTCACCGGACGCGACTTGGCCGCCCAGCCCGCCGTGCGCGAAGCCGCGCTGGCCGGCGAAATCGGGGTACGGCAGGCACGCAGCATCACCCGGGTGCTGTCCGAACTGCCTGCCAACCTGGACGACAGCCAGCGTTCTGCCGCCGAGAAGATCATGCTGGAGGCCGCCACGTGCCGTTCTGCCGGCCGACTCGCCACCATGACCAGCCAGGTGCTCGACCAGGTCGCCCCGGAACATGCCGAGGCCACCCCCGAAGGCGAACTTCGTCGCCGGGACGCCCAGCGTGGACGAGCGCTGCAACGGCGCTCGCTGTTGTTCTTCCCCGACGGTGATGGCTCCACCAAATTCACTGGGAGCCTGCCATCGACCGAGGCGGCCCGGTTCATCAAGATCATCGACGCCCACGTCGAATCCGACCGCCGGCAGGGGCGCGACCATGCCGACCATGACGCCGAGCGCCGCACCGTGGGGCAACGCCAGGCCGATGCGCTCGTGGCGCTGCTGGGCGACCACGAGCATGGCCGCCGAGCCCCCGCTGTCGCCGGTGACCGGCCACGGGTAGTGGTGATCATGGATGAGCAAAGCCTGCGCCAGCGGGCCGAGGCCGATGGCGTGCTCGATTCCGGTCAGGCGGTCAGCGTCGGTGAATTGCGCCGATTGTGCTGCGATGCCGACCTGGTGCCTGCCGTGCTCGGCACCCAATCCGAGGTGCTGGATATCGGACGCGCCCAGCGGCTGGTCACCCCCGGCCTGCGTCGGGCCCTGTCATTGCGTGACGGGGGCTGCGTGTTCCCTGGTTGCCATGCATCGGACGCGAGATGCGAGGCCCACCACATAGTTCCCTGGTGGCAAGGAGGAGACACAGCAATACACAACCTGGTGCTGATCTGTCCGCACCACCATCAATGGGTCGAACCGCCCCGGTTCTGGGAGGGGCAGCCGCCAGACCGATGGGAGGTCCGCCTTGACGCAACCGGTCTGCCAGAGGTCGTCCCGCCCATCCGGGTGGACGCCGAACGCAAACCGATACCCGGCAACCGGCCGGCCTGGTTCTCGCGGACGGGGTGAGTGATTGGGGTCGTGCTGGAATCAAGGCGGCGAAGAGTTGACATCTCCCCTAGTCCGAGGGCTATCGTTTCGCCATGCCCCATTAGTATCAGCGCGCCGAAGCGCAGCCGCCACCAAACTTGTCGCTGTCTGCATGATGTTCGTCCTGGCGTTGTCCGGATGCTCCGGTTCGTCAGACTCTGATTCGATTGACCCACTGCTGGCCAAGTCGGTAGAAGAAGCCAACGAGTCAACCCCAATGATGATTGATGACGAGACCCGCCTGGACAACACAGTTGCGTTGCCCGACAAGACGGTTGCGTACAACTACACGCTCGTCAACATCGGCCAGGACGACTTTTCAGAAGGCGAGTTGGCGAGCATGAAGGACATGATTACTGAGCCGCTCAAGAATCAGGTTAGTACGTCCAGTGATTTGAAACTCCTGCGCGAATACGGAACAACTTTCAGGTACGTCTACCACTCGCATGAAGGTTCCGAATTGTTCAGCATTGACATCCCACCCGAAGACTAGATTCACCAACAGCCCGGTCGACTACGGCGTGATCATCGACATCATCGCTCGGCAGTCGGCCGGGCTCAACTTCTTCTCAATCGCCATAGAACTGGCCGGGTGCGGGGAACTCCAGTGACTGGGTGTCCACCCGGCCGTCGGTGACCTCGGCGAAAACCGCCAGGAGTGACAGGGTCGGGTACCCGTAGGGGCGGTTGTCACGAATGATAGCGGCGTCATCCACGGCCGGCAGCCTGGCGCTCTCAGCCAGCACCTGCTGCCAGGATTCGGGGAAGCCGTCCACCGAATCGCGGAAGCGCGGCAGCCAGCGGGGAACGCGGGCGAAGCCCGGATCATCGACGACTGCACTGTTGACCAGCATGTGTACGCCCGGGGTCAATTCGTTGTCGTGCAGCACGTTGCCGTCGTACACGAAATGGCGGGTGCGGTGCCCTGTCACCACCAGCAGGCTGTACGCCTGCGTTGGGTGTTCGCCGGTGGGCAAAGTGCCGTTCACTGCGTCCAGCACGATCCGCCCGCGGGAAACCAGCCCCGGGTGCGGTGCCACACCTTCGACATTGAGCAGCACCGCCAACCGGCCCGCCGGTGCCGACGTCGCAAGCCACGCCCCGCCGGCCTGCACATCCTGCACGCCCTGCACCTCGGGATGTTCGGGCCACCAGGCGCCCATCGGACGCCAGGGCCGATCAGGGTGTTCGTCGCGGACCGCAAGCAACCTGGTCGGCAGGCCGGGCCTGTCAGGGACCGAGACGACGACGGTGCACATCTGGTGTTTCCCTTCGCTGGGTGTGAGACGATCTTTTCGTGATCGTCGTTGTGGGAGTTACCGGCGGCATCGCCGCCTACAAGACCGTGCACCTGGTCAGGCTGCTTGTGCTGGCCGGGCACGAGGTACATGTTGTACCTACAGATGATGCCCTGCGCTTCGTCGGTAAGACAACGTGGGAAGCGATCAGTCGCAACCCGGTTACCAATTCGGTGCACGACGATGTCGCCAGTGTGCGGCATGTCGCACTCGGCAAGGCCGCCGAATTGGTCATCATCGCGCCCGCAACCGCCCACACCCTGGCCCGGATGGCAGCCGGTCTGGCTGATGACCTGCTCGGGGTGACCCTGCTCGCCACCACGGCACCCGTCCTGGTTGCCCCCGCGATGCACACCCAGATGTGGGAGCACCCGGCCACCGTGCACAATATGGCCGTGCTGACCGAACGTGGCGTCCACAGTGTCGGCCCCGATGACGGCGAACTGACCGGCGGCGACAGCGGCCCGGGCAGGATGAGTGAACCCGAAGAGATCTTCGAGGCCGCCATGCGGGTGGCCCGCGGGGCCACCGACCTGGCTGGCGTGCACTTCGCGGTATCGACCGGCGGCACCCGCGAACCGATTGACCCGGTGCGCTTCATCGGTAACCGGTCCAGTGGACGGCAGGGCGTGGCAGTTGCCCTGGCAGCAGCCGACCGCGGCGCCACTGTTGAACTGGTCGCTGCCTACTGCGACGACGGGGTGCTGGACCAGGCCCAGCGCCATCCCGCGATCACCATCACCCGGGCTGGCTCGGCCATCGAATTGCAGGCCGCGATGGTCAGCGCTGCCGAGCAGGCCGATGTGGTCGTGATGGCTGCCGCAGTCGCCGACTACCGTGCCGCCCAGTCCAGTGACGACAAGATGTCCAAGACCGGCGATTCAGGCCTGACCCTGCACCTGGTGCAGAATCCCGACATCCTGGCCGGGTTGGCAACCGATCGTCGCGCCGGCCAGGTGATCGTTGGGTTCGCTGCCGAGACCGCCACCGACCAGGCTGAACTGCTAGAGCTTGGACGCGCCAAGCGTCGCCGCAAGGGCGTCGACCTGCTGGCGCTGAACGAGGTCGGCTGGTCGAAGGGGTTCGAGGGTGCCGAGAACCGGTTGTTTTTCCTCGACAGCGCCGACGAACGTATCGGGGACGCCTCAGGCAGCAAACGACAGACTGCCGAGGCTCTGGTCGACATCATCCGGGAGGCACTGCAGCGCCGCTGAAGTGGCGCGACGATAGTGGCTCAGTGCTTGTGTTCGCGTCCGGTCGCGTGATCGTATTCGTGGGTCAGTTCGTGGATCATGTCCCAGGTGTCGCCGTCCAGGGTGACAGGTGTGGCCGGGAACAGGCCGTTCTCTTCCTTTTCGATATGCCCACGCAGGGTGTGCTCGAATTCGTGGTACAGGTCCCATTCGCCGGCGCGAATGCGGTTCACCTGTTTGCGTAGCAGGATGTGTTCTTCCTTCAGCCCATCGACTGTTGGACAGAAGTAGTCGCAGTAGTCCGGTTGGGTCAGACCGACGAACAGGCCCGCTTCCTCGCAACCGTTGTGCGGGAAGAGGTGGTCGGCCACCACGTCCAGCGCATCATCAACCTTGTCC
>JBMNPP010000181.1:0-5661 GCA_050943675.1 Brooklawnia sp. | reverse complement strand
GAACCAGCCCACGTCACCGGCTGGATCACCTCGGTGCTGGACGCCGCCGGCTACCGTCCCCCTGGCGTTGATGCGCGCACCCGAAAGATTGATGCGGTGCTGCTGCACCCGGTTGCGGGCTCACTGATCTTCCTGGTCACGATGTTCGTGTTCTTCCAGGTGATCTTCGCGGTCGCGGCCCCGATCCAGGGCTGGATCGAAGAACTCTTCGGCTGGCTGGCAGACCTGGCCCGCGCCCAGATCGGTATCGACTGGCTCTCCGGGTTGATCGCCGACGGCATCATCAACGGTGCTGGTGGTGTGCTGGTCTTCCTGCCCCAGATCGCCCTGCTGTTCGCGATGATCGCGCTGCTCGAGGCAACCGGCTATATGTCGCGCATCGCCTTCCTGATGGACCGGTTGATGGGCAGGGCCGGGCTCGAGGGCCGCGCCTTCGTGGCCATGCTGAGCTCGGTCGCCTGCGCCATCCCGGGCATCATGGCCACTCGGACGCTGCCGTCGGCGCGTGACCGGCTGGCGACGATGATGACCGCCCCACTGATGACCTGCGCGGCCCGGCTACCGGTCTACACGCTGCTGATCGCCCTGCTGATCCCCGATGTGCGCTGGGGCCCGGTCGGCCTGCAGGGTCTGGTGATGCTCGGGATGTACCTGCTGGGTGCCGTGGCAACGATGACCTCGGCCTGGGTCTTCAAGTTCGTGCTGCGCGGCAAGGGCCCGGCGCTGCCGTTCTACATGGAGATGCCCAGCTACCGGATGCCGTCGTGGCGCGAGGTCGGCCGGGCCGTCTGGGACGCCTGCGTCGACTTCACCAAGCGTGTCGGTGGCATCATCCTGGTGCTGTCGATCGCCCTGTGGGCGCTGCTGTCACTGCCCGCCGCCTCACCGGAGGACATGAGCGCTGCCGGCGTCGACATCAACGACGAGGTCGCAGTGGCCACGTACCAGATCGACAATTCGGCGGCCGCAGCGATCGGCAAGACCATCCAGCCGATCTTCGAACCACTCGGTTTCGACTGGCGCATCACCGTGGGCCTGCTCGGGGCGATGGGTGCCCGCGAGGTTTTCGTTGCCACCATGGGGCAGATCGCCTCGGCCGAGGACCCTGAGGAACCACGCGCTGCCCTGGAGCAGATGACCTGGCTGTCCGGCCCGCATGAGGGTGAGTTGCTGTTCACCCCGGCGGTGGTGGCCGCACTGTTGATGTACTTCGCGTTCGCGTTGCAATGCACCGCGACCCTGGCAGCGCTGCGCCGTGAGTCCGGCAGCTGGAAGTGGCCCGGCATCGCATTCGTTTACATGACCGGTCTGGCCTGGGTTGCCGCCTGGGTGACCAAGCTCCTGGTGACCGCGCTGGTGGGCTGAGGTGGACAGCGAATTCGGGCTGCACCCGGAAGCGATCCCGGGCGCACCCGAACTGCTGCGGTGGGTGACCACCCTCCGGTTGCCTGCTGTGGGACGCCTGCGTGAGGCCCCCGATGGGCTCGGCGAATTGCTGGCCTCGGGCGTCCTCAGCGAAGTGCTCGTCGAAAACAATGCGCTGTGGACGCGGCTGCCCGGCGCCGACTGGGCCACCCATGGGGTTCGCGTCCGGGACGCCATCACCACCGCTGCCCGGGACCTCACGTCGTGGCAGGTCGAGGCAGCCGATGATGAGCTGCTCGCGCTGGTCGCCGGTGACGTCATCGACCGGACGCTGGGTGCCTACATCGCCTCACACGGGGGCCAGATCACCCTGCTCTCGGCTGCCGACGGCCAGGTGAGGGTTGCTCTTGAGGGTGCCTGCGCAGGTTGCCCGGCGGCAGGTCTCACCCTGCATGGGCGCATCCAGAAGTCGATCCGGGCACGCCTGGGCGAACACATCGAAGTGCAGGACGCCAGCCCCCGACGGGGCCGGCCCAGGCTGCTGTCTGTGACCCGACCGGTCAGGCCAGGTTGACCTGCAGGTGCTCGTAGGGGGTGCCCTTGGCACGCTCAAGTGAAGCGCGGATCTCGGCCTCGGCGGCCTCGCGGCCGACCCACGTGGCGCCCTCAACCGATTTGCCGGGCTCCAGCTCTTTGTAGACGGTGAAGAAGTGCTCGATCTCCAGCAGCATGAACTGCGGGATCGTGTCCAGGTCGTCCAGGTAGTTGCGGCGGGTATCCGCGGTCGGGATGCACAGCACCTTGTCGTCGCCGCCCATCTCGTCCTGCATCTGGAACATCGCGACTGCGCGGCACTCGATCAGGCAGCCGGGGAAGGTGGGCTCGGCCACGATCACCATCGCGTCCAGCGGGTCACCATCCTCGCCGAGGGTGCCCTCGATGAAGCCGTAGTCGTATGGGTACTGCGTTGAAGTGAACAACGTCCGGTCGAGGCGCATTCGCCCGGTGTTGTGGTCCATTTCGTACTTGTTCTTGGTGCCACGGGGAATTTCAACCGTCATGTCGAACGTAATGCCGACGCGCGGGTCCACGTCCACCGAGCGGAAGTCGTCGATCACCGGAACCGTCCTTAAGATGGGAGTCTCAATAATCAGGGTATCGGTTTGAAAGGGAACCAGTGGCATCGCGCGCTGAGGCAACCGGCAGGACGCCAGGCCTCCCGCTGTGGGTTGGGTGGCTGGCCTGGCTGCTGGCCGTGCTGCTGCTCGCGGCCGGTGCGTTGTATGCCACCGGCCCGCTGGCCCGCAGCCAGGGCTGGTTGGCCGACGGTGGCGCGGCAACCCTGGACGCCGAGGTGATCGCCGGGATGCACCCCGACCCCGAGCGGCTCGGTGCCGGGCTGATCGAGCCGGCACGTGAACCCCAGGTGGAGCCCGTGAGCCCTGAACGGGTGCAGTCCGCGATGGCAGCCACCCCACCAGAGGTCTCCGGCAGGTTCGGTGGTGCGGTGGCCGACCTGGCCGGCGGCGACCTCGTCTACGACCTGGCCGCGTCCACGCCGCTGGTGCCGGCATCCACCATGAAGGTGATGAACGCAGTGGGGATCCTGGAAGCACTGGGGCCCGGGCACCGGTTCACGACCACGGTGGTGGCGCCCAGTGCCGACATGATCGTGCTGGTCGGCGGTGGTGACCCGCTGCTGATGAGCGATGCCGACACCTACGCCCATGCCTCCACGATCGAGTTGCCCACCCTGACCGAGCTGGCAGCCGACACCGCGCAGGCACTGCAGGCCCAGGGCATCACCGAAGTCGCCCTGGGTTTCGATGACTCCTTGTTCACCGGGCCTGCCTGGCACCCCGACTGGGATCCGGCCGACCGGCAGTTCGTTGCCCCGGTCAGTGCCCTGGTCGTCGATGAGGCCGCGGGTCAACCCGGCACCGGATCGCCCTCGGCAGCGGCCGCGAAGGCGTTCGCGGACAAACTTGCGGCTGCTGGCATCACGGTGACCGGCGAGCCGGCGGCTGCTTCAGGTGCTGGTGGCACCCAACTGGCCGCCATCGACTCGGCACCGGTGGGGTTGCTGGTGCAAGAGATGCTGGTCTACTCCAACAACTTCGTCGCCGAGATGCTGCTGCGCCAACTGGGGTTGGCCAGCGGGCAGCCGGGCAGCTTCACCGGTGGTGCCGCTGCACTGACTGCCACCCTGACCGAGTTGGGCGCCTGGCGCGACGGCCAACAGATCGCTGACGGCTCCGGGCTGTCGACCAGCAACCGGCTGGCCCCGGCAGCGCTGGTGACGGCCCTGCAGTTGGCCGCCGGGACCCCTGAACTGGCCAGCGTCCTGACCGGCATGCCAGTGGGGTGTGCAACCGGGACGCTGACCAATCGTTTCACTGATGAGCGCAGCGAGCCGGCCCGTGGGCAGGTGCGCGCCAAGACCGGCACCCTGAACGAGGTCTCCGCGCTGGCCGGCTACACCCGCACCTCCGATGGCGCGGTGCTGGCCTTCGCGTTCATCGGCAACGACCTGCCCACCGATCGTGACGTGCGTGGCTGGTTCGACCACGTGGGTGCCGCGCTGGCGGGTTGTGACTGCGTCGAGTAAACCAGGGGCCACTGCGTAGGGTGGGGATATGAGCGTGTTGCCGTGGATCGACTGGGACGAGGCGGAGCGGGTCGCCATCAGGATGCTGTCGCCGGGCCCGAAGGCGAGCCGGCAGCAACGCGACCAGCTGGTGCGCCAATTGCGCAGCCAGACCATACGAGCGACCGGGATCATCACCCGCGCATCGGGTCTGCCTGTCGCAGGTGATGTGGGCGAATTGGTGGTGGACCGGCGCAATATCGTGCGGGCCAATGTCAATGCCTTCCGGCACATCTTCAACCAGCTGGGTGCCGAGCCGGACGGCCCCCTCAGCGCCGCCGGGGGCTACCTGCGGGGCAGTGCGATCGGGCCGGCGCTGGCGCTGATCGGCTCGCGGGTGCTGGGCCAGTACGACGCCTTCGGGCCGAGTCCCGCGCTGTACCTGGTTGCCCCCTCGATCATGGCCGTCGAGCGTCAACTGAAGGTCAACCCGACCGATTTCCGGATGTGGGTGGTGTTGCATGAGCAGACCCACCGGGTGCAGTTCGCCAATGCGCCCTGGCTGCGGGACCACCTGATCGGCCAGATGCATGAACTGGTCGCCGACACCGACGAGCCATTCTGGCGTGACATCGGGGAACGCCTTGAACAGATCCGCCGCGACAGGGCAGATGGACGTCCTACCAGCCTGCGAGTGGTGAACGCCTTGTCCTCACCGACCACGGTGGCAGCGATGGATCAGGTCAGTGCCGCCATGTCACTACTCGAAGGACACGCCGACGTCATGATGGACCGGGCTGGTCGTGAAGTGATCCCCACCGTCACCACCATCCGTGCCCGCTTCGAGGCCCGCCGTGCCCGGCGCGGGATCTTCGCCCTGATCAACAAACTGCTGGGCATGGACGCCAAGCTCGCCCAGTACGCCGACGGGGCACGGTTCTGCCGCCACGTGATCGGGGTCGGCGGCACCGAACTGTTGAACAGGGCCTTCGAGGGCCCGCAAAACCTGCCAAACCTGGCAGAACTGCTGCACCCGCAACAGTGGTGCGACCGGATGCTCGCCGATGGCCAGGCGTGAGCTTGGCCCCGCGCAGCTGGCGGTCGTCCAGGCGCTCGCCCGCCATCTGGGCGACCCGGACCAGCCACTCGTGGTGGCCTGCTCGGGTGGTGCCGATTCGATGGCACTGGCCGCAGCCCTGGCCCATCTGGGTGCCCGCCGGCCCGAGCTGGCCGGGCGGATCAGTGCCTGCATCATCGACCACGGGCTGCAACCGGGCTCCGACCATGTGGCAGGCCAGGTGGTGGCAAGGCTGGCCGAGCGTGGACTGGATTGCCGCAGTGTCCGCATCAGGGTGCCTGATGCGGGCTCCGGGCCAGAGGCGGAGGCCCGCGAGGCCCGTTATGCAGCCCTGGCGGAGCATGCCCCAGCCGGTGGCCGGGTGTTGCTGGGGCACACCCTGGACGACCAGGCCGAGACGGTGCTGCTCGGGCTGGCACGAGGTTCGGGGACGCGTTCACTGGCCGGCATGCCTGCCCAGTTCACCCGGGCAGGGGTCGAATTCGCCCGTCCGCTGCTGGGGATCAGGCGTGCGGTGACCGCCACGGCCTGCCGCGATTGGCAGTTGCACGTGTGGCACGACCCGCACAATGTTGACAAGCGTTACACCCGGGTGCGGGTGCGGACCAGTGTGCTGCCGACCCTGGAGGCC
>JBMNPP010000180.1:0-5719 GCA_050943675.1 Brooklawnia sp. | reverse complement strand
AGGCGCTCTACGTTGAGGCTGAGCGTGTCCTGCGGCGCTGGGCCGAGTTGGAGGACGGCTGGTTCCTGGCTGGGGATTACAGTCAGTACCCGCCAGAGCTTTATGACGTTCTTGCGGATCCGCTCTTGTCACTGGATATTTCGATGTTTGAGGACTACCAGGCTTCTGGTTGGCGGGGGTTGCCCGGTGCTGAGGCGCCGTTGACGGTGCAGCCAGCTTCTGGGCGTGAACCTGATGGGTCTGAGGTGGCGTTACGGGTCTGCCAGGACAGCGCCAACAGCCCGATAGTGGATGCCTCCGGGGAAGTGGTTTCTGAAGGCGGGATCACTGTGATGGTCCACTACTTCAGGCACGTTGACGGCGTGCTGAAAATGCATGATTCGAACTCGTTCGAGGTGGTGGAAGAATGTCCCTTCGGCTGATCGCGCCGTTGCTGGCACTGGCTGTGATGGTCACCGCAGCGCCCAGTGCGTGGGCTGAGAACAACTCTGCAAAGCGTGGCCGAGGAGGGGTGGCTACTCACAGCCAGGGTTCGACTGCGAATGTTAGCGCTGGCTGGGATGGCAAGACGCAGCCCGGGAATGAACCGACGGATTCGGTTGCGGGCCACCAGGGCGAGAGTCATCAGGGCACCGAGGATTTCGACAAGGATCAGTGGGTGAGGGAGCTTTGTGCTGCGCACGGGTTCGACCCTGACGGTGACTGTATGGTCGCGATATTCCTCCAGACGGAGGAACCCCCGCTGTCGGAGGAGGAAACGGCGGCGTTGGCGGGCCGGGTGGTGGCTGAGTTGACGGTTCCTGACCCTGGAGTGATGGTTAGTCCGCAGCCGTCGGACAACAAGTGGAATGTGTTGCCGGTGGGGTTTCCGTTGTGGTTCTACACGGATCAGCCCGTTCCGGTTCCACACCAGGGTGAGTGAGCAGAGTGTCGAGGTGGTGATGACTGCCCACCGTACGGGGATCGACTTCGATTTCGGTGATGGCCAGACCAGGTTCTGTGCTGTGGCCAATCCGCGTCCGGCGGGGAATCACCCGTTGGTTCCGTCCTCGACGTGTGGGCATGCATACATGGAGAAGGGCGACTACGTCATTACCGCCACAGCGCAGTGGGAGGTCACCTGGGCAGCGTTGGGGCAAACGGGCACGATTCCGCTGAGCACCACCCAAACCATGGAGTTGCCGATCCGTGAGTTCGCTTCAGTGGTGGTCGGCTGAGCCCTGGCCCGAGGTCCAACAGGCGTTCAGGATCATTCAGCTATGTAGGCGTCTCGCGGTGACCGTCGGCGACAGCGCGGTGCACCTGCATAGCCTGAAGTCCGACACATCACGATCGCCGGTCTTCTCCCGGGCCCGTCAAGGATGATCGACGACTGTCCATCGTGCGCGCATGGCCCTTGGCGTCGGCGCTTGTGGTGCGGGCGCATACCCTTTCATAAAGGCAACGATGGAAAGCGCTCTGAGGGGGCTGAACCATGACCGACCGAGAAAACGCCAAGAAGGCGCCTAAGCTTCTGTCCGGCGGCAATCCGCAGATTCCCAAAGGTGAGGGCGAGGCGCCGGTTCGTGACTACATCGCGGCCATGCCCGAATGGAAACAGCCGATCGGCCAGCGCCTGGATGACCTGATCGTCCAGACCGTTCCCGATGTCCACAAGGCCGTCAAGTGGAACCAGCCCTTCTACGGGCACAAGGGCGATGGCTGGTTCCTGTCCTTTCGCTGCTACACCAACTATGTCCAGGTGAGCTTCCACAAGGGGACCTCACTCGACCCGCTGCCGCCGAAGCCGTCCAAACATGATGAGGCCCGCTACCTCGACATCCGCCAGGACGATGAACTGGACGAGGACCAACTACGGTCCTGGATCAGACAGGCAAGCGAACTCCCCGGCGAAAAGATGTGACCTCAGGCACCGGGGATCGAGGCGCGCAAGGCGTGTAGCCGGGCGTATACCTGGTCAACCTGCTCGGCGTCTTTGCCGCGCACGACGACGTTGGTGCCGTGGGTGCTGTCACTGTGAAACGGGTATGAGCCGATCGACAACCCGGCGAATTCGACAGCCAGTTCACGCAGGGCGCTGGCGACGCGG
The DNA here is from genome assembly GCA_050943675.1 of Brooklawnia sp. Classification (GTDB taxonomy): domain Bacteria; phylum Actinomycetota; class Actinomycetes; order Propionibacteriales; family Propionibacteriaceae; genus Brooklawnia. The sequence goes on along the minus strand of JBMNPP010000180.1, from coordinate 3,630 downwards.
CCCTCGCCGACCTCGAACCGCAACTCCCTGGACACCACGGGGAGCCCGGAACTGAGGGTGGGCAGCACAGTGTCGACCATGGTGGTGAAGATGCCAGGCACGCCGGCGAGCACATGGACGTTGCCGATACTGAAGCCGGGGGCGCTGGAGTTGTCGACCACGATCAGGCTCCCGCCGTCGGGGATGCGCGCCATCCGCAGCCGGTCCTCGTTCACCACCACACCGCGCGCCGCGGACCTGGTTTCCAGCAGGGTGCGGGCGTCCTGGCGGATCGAGATGCCGACCCCGAAGGCCGCAGCAACTGCGTCGGCAGTGATGTCGTCGTGGGTAGGGCCGATGCCGCCCGAGGTGAAGACATGATCAAACTGCTCACGCAGGGCGTTCAAGGCGCTGACGATGCGCTCGTGGACGTCGGGCACGACCCGGATCTCACTCAGGTCGATTCCCTTTCGGGTCAGTTCAACGGCCAGGTAGTTCGCGTTCGACTCGCGGGTGCGGCCGGACAGGATCTCGTCACCGATCACCAGGATCGCAGCGGTGGGATTGGTCATGAGCGAAAGCGTAGCGTTGCGCGCCGACCTTGCGGTCGCGGAGCAGTCTGGCCCGCAGGCAGATTCGTGCCGACCGCGCAGCGGCTACTGTCTTGGCACCTCCGGTCTCCGTTCACGAGAGGAAGTGTCATGAGCGTCCCATCCCATCCGGTCCCAAGTGCCCTTCCGGCAGTGCTGACCGATGCCGCGACCCTGTGGTCTGGGTCGGTGCACGGACGCCCCCGCTGTTCCCAGACAAGACTGACCAGTCACCCAGGGGCCTGAAATGGAGATCTTTGATCTACCACTGCATCCATTGATCGTGCACGCGGCTGTCGTCCTGGTGCCGCTGGCCGCGCTCGGCGCCCTGGTGCTGGTGGCGCTGCCCAGCCAACGCAAACGCTACGGCGGGCTGGCCGTCGCCTTCGCGGTGGTAGCAGCCGTCGCGGCGCTGGCTGCCAGACTGACCGGTCCGGTGCTCGCCGACATGATGGGTATGACCGGTTCGCGACGCATTGAGACGCACCGCACGCTCGGCACCTGGATGCCATGGCCAGCGATCCTGTTGGCAGTGGTGCTACCGCTATTCCTCTACCTGTCGAGCCGACACAGCGAGGGGCAACGTTCCCTCGGCTACGTGCTTGCGGGGGTACTCACAGCCATCGTTGCGCTCGTCAGCCTCGTCCTGATCGGATTGGTGGGGCACAGCGGGGCCACCGCGGTGTGGGGCCGCTGACGCTCAGCTATGCAGGCGTCGCCAGCTGTTCATGGAGGCCAGCTCACGACGCCTACGTAGCCGGCGGTTCGGCATGACCGACTACCCGGTGGCGATCCGCAGCGGAATCGGTTGCCTGAGGTGTCGTCGGCCCGCCAGCACGGCGCTCAGCCACTGCTGGGTGCGTGGCCAGGACTGCCAGATCTGCTCATAGCTGAGCCGGTCGCGGGTGTAACCGAGCGCCCTGGCGTTGAAGTCTCGCTCGCAGTCAATAGAGACATTGCGGGGTGCGGAGTGGTGGGCCTTGCTATCGGCCTCGATAATCCAGGACTTCCCGACCAGCAGATCGACCTGTCCAACGTCAGGGATGAACGCCTGGGGCTGCACCGCGACGCCGCGTCGTTGAAAGAACAACCGAAGGCGTGTTTCCGAACCGGACTGGGCCAGCGGCGAGAAGTACTGGACGCTACCCCTGGCGCGCGCGGGTGCCGAGGACAGCAGTTGGCGTGCTGCTGCCTCATGAAGCAGACCCAGATTCACCGCAGACTCCAGAACCACCAGAGCCGTCTCGGCATCATGGCGATGCAGGACGTGGCCAAGGCTTTCCAGGGCCGGGGCGACAGCGACCGTGCAGGCCCGCGCCAAGCGGTGGAACTGCACCTGCTGGATGCCACCGCTGGGCTTGCGGGCACCCGGATTCAGCATCACGTGCAGGTCATTGTGCTGGGGTACCCAGATGCCACGCCATTTGCAGGCGCTCAGGCAACCCAGGCGGCCACCCAGCTGAACTGCCCGCACGGCATCGTCAGGCGAAAACACATTGGCATACCACCCCCGGCGTACCCGGCGCAGCTGGCCGGCTGCCATGAGGTGTTTCAACTGGGTGGTTCTGATGCCCAACTCGGCGAGCTGGGCCCTGGTGAAAGGTCCTGGATTCGGCATGCCCTGACTATTCGCGTCAAGTCAGCCTGTCGTTCCAGCCTGTTCGAATCTGTGGATAACCAGGTTCTGAAACCTCCAGCTATGTAGGCGTCGTGAGGTGAAGCCTGGGGACAGCTGACGATGCCTACATAGCGCAAGGTTTGGTGACTAGCCCGAAGTCGGCCTGAGCAGCAGCATTTTGATCGTTTGCCGCATCCATTCCATGATTTTGGCCTCATCCCAGCCGCGATCCACGCTCAGCATTCGGTAGGTGTCCGGGCCCAGCACGGTCAGCACGATATCCAGTGCCGTCTGCACATCCATGCCCTCGCGCAGGGCGTCGAGATCGTCCAGGGCACCGACGAACCGGCCGAAATCCCGGGCCCGCCACTGTTCGTGGGACTCGTAGACCTCTTGCACCTCAGGATCGGTCAATCCGCCGATCCGGGCCACATCCATCAACTGGGCGACCGACATCATGATGGCGTGTACCTCCTCGAGGATCGCATCGACCAACTCGTGGCCATCGGTGGCGGTTTCCAACGCCTGTTCCCAGGCGGGCCGATCGAGTGGGGCAACCTCACCCATCGCATGCTTGACCGAGACCGTGATCAATTCACTCATCAACCTTGGCTTGGTGCCGAAGTGGTACGAGACGGTTTGCACCGCCAGGCCCGCACGCTTGGCTATCTGCCCCATCGTCGTTGAGTGGTAGCCGGACTCCAGAAACGCCTCACGGGCGGCCCTGAGCACCTTGCGTCGCGACTTCTCGGCCTGCTCACGACGACTGGACCCGGGTGTCTTGACTTTCACCATGCGACGGATTCTACTAGATGTCATCACTAGTGAGTGTCACTAGTGAATGGTCCCAGTGAAGGAAACGCAGATGCAAACTCTGTATAGGGTGCTCGCCTTCGTGGTCGTTGGTCTGGTTGCAGTTCAGGCGGCCTCGCATGCCTGGGGTTCAGCCGGCCTGGTCAAGTATCTGTCCGAGGGTGGCACGCTCGATATGGACGCGATGACGCCATTCACCGAGGTGGCTGGCTACGTGATCCACGCCATGAACGGCATGTACGTGATCCCTGCCGTCGCTGTGATCCTGCTCACCGTCGCGTTCATCAGCAGGAACTCCGTGGCCATCATTTGGGCTGCCGTGGTGGCAGTGCTGGTGGTCCTGCTGGTCGCTTTCGGGTTGCTTGGTCATGAGACGACTGCTTTCGCCTTCCTGCACGGCATCACCGCAGTCGCGCTGGCCGGTGCCGCCCTGGTTGCTGCCCTCAGGGTGCAATTGGCAACCGGTGGCCATCAGTCGCGGACGGCTCAGCACGCGGTGCAAAACCGATAACAGGCATCGACTGAACTGCGGTGTGCATGGCACGGATCGGGCATGTGGTGGGAGCCATCGCTGCTGGGGGAATGGTGGGGATGCCGTGGTTCACCGGCTGGACTTGGGGCACCAGCCGG
>JBMNPP010000179.1:0-5730 GCA_050943675.1 Brooklawnia sp. | reverse complement strand
TGCGGGCCCGGGTGATGTAGGCAGCCGGGCCCGCCGCATCCGTCCACACCACATCGTGGTAGGAGGCATCCGGGCCGGCGAGCAGCCCGAAGCGGTCGGCGTTGGCGACCCAGTCAAAGCGGCCGGAGTCCACGATCGCCCCGCCCATGGAGGTGCCGTGGCCACCCATGTACTTGGTGGTGGAGTGCACCACGATGTCTGCGCCCAGCTCGATGGGACGGCACAGGTAGGGCGTCGACACAGTGTTGTCGACGATCAGGGGCAGCCCGTGGGCGTGTGAGGCTTCGGCCCAGGCCGCGATGTCGACGACGTTCAGCTTCGGGTTGCAGATGGTCTCGGCGAAGACCAGGCGGGTACGGTCATCAACCAGTTCGGCGAGATCTTCCGGACGATCAGGATCGACCAGTCGGCACTCGATGTTGAACTGCTGCAGGGTGTGGGTGAACAGGGCGAAGGTGCCACCGTATAGTGTCGAGAGCGCAACGATGTTGTCCCCGGCGCTGGCCAGGTTCAGCACGGCGTAGGTGATCGCCGAGGCGCCGGTCGCCGTCGCCAGCGCAGCGATGCCGCCCTCCATGGCTGCGATGCGTTTCTCGTAGACATCCTGGGTCGGATTCATCAGGCGGGTATAGATATTGCCCGGTTGGGTGAGCGCGAACAGGCTCGCCGCATGCTCGGAGTCATCGAAGGTGTACGCGACGGTCTGGTAGATCGGCACGGCGCGCGCATTGGTTGCCGGATCTGAGGTCTCCTGGCCTGCATGAACGGCCAGGGTCTCGATCTGGTACGACGGGCTATCGGACATTTGGTGCTCCTGAAGTTGGCAATTGAGTAGCCTGCCGCCCGCCGCCCACGGTTGGATCCGGGGCGGAAGGCAACAGGGATTAGGCTACCCAAACCTCACCAAACTGAAACGGATGTCCGTTGCTGGTCTCAGCCGGAGATCTCGGTGGTGAATGCTTCTGCTGCCGGCACTGCCCGGGGCACCAGGTCGTGCTCCAGGAAGAAGGGCGCCATCGCTTCCCAACGCTGCGGATCCTGCTTGCCGAATTCGTCTCCGTACAAGGCGATGGAGGCCGTCAGGACTGCTGTCGCGTGGGCCTGCTGGTCGGGTTCAGTTAGCGTGGCCACGTAGTTGGAGGCGATCTGCACCGCCTGTTCGGGGTCGGTCCGGCACAGTTCGGCACCGCGTTCCAGTGCCCGCAGCATGGCCCGCAGATCGTCGGGGCGTTGCGTAACCACGTCCTCCAGGGCCCCGAAACCGACACTGACCAGTGGCGGATCGGTGACCGGGATGGTGCGGGTGGCGAAACCGTCCTCGGTGAACCGCACCAGGTCGTTGTTCAGGAATCCCACCACCGAATCCATCCGGCCCTGGGTGAGAGCCGCGAACTGGGTGAACCCGATCGACTCGATGCTGACCTCATCACGGGTCAATCCGGCCTCCTGGAGCGCGGCCAGGGTGTAGAACCAGTTCTCGCCGTACTCCCCCGGCAGCCCGATGGTGTGTCCGGCCAGGTCTTGCAGGGTCTGGATCGGGGAATCCTCGGGCACGATGATTGCGACCGGGTATTGCTGGTAGATGGTTGCGAAGCTGAGCACCGGGATGCCTTCGGCGCGGCCCTGCAGCATCTCTCCACCACCAGCGAAGACCACGTCCTCCTCACCGGTCTGCAGCGCACCCAGCAGCTTCTCCTGGGCGCCGTGGTGGCGAAGTGTTACGTCCAGCCCTTCTTCAGCGAACCAGCCCATGTGGTCGGCCACATAGAGCATGGCGAACTGGATATCAGGCACATAGGTCAGCCCGATGGTCAATTTCGGTTGACTCGATGGGGACGCGCCGCCCGTTCCTGCGTTGGTGGGGCTTGGGTCTGGCGTGTCCTGGGGTGACCCGCAGGCGGCCAACCCGAGCATCAGCGCCCCTCCGAGCAGTCCTCGGCGCGTCAAATTGGACATGGTGGATCTCCTTTTGTTGTCTTCTGCCAGCAGAGAATCGCCAGCGAGGTCTGGAAGCGAACGGATTGACCAGCCACTCGATGAAAGTGACCGACAGGAAGATGGCGATCGCCATCGCGCACAGCACGAGCAGGGTCACGAACAGCCCGGTGGTGTCACTGGATTGCGACTGGACGGCCAGCCGCTGCCCCAGCCCGTCGCCGCCCATCACCAGTTCGCCGACCACCGCACCGGTCACCGACAGGGTGAACCCATTGCGCAGGCCGGTCAGGGTGGCAGGCAGGGCCAGCGGCCACTCGATCCAGCGGGCCAGCTGGGCGCGGCTGGCGCCGTCCACCCTGGCTGCGTCCAGTACTTCACGATCGATGCTGCGCAGGCCCAGCACCGTCGACAGCACCATCGGGAAGAAGACCATGATCGAGCACAGGATGACCACCGGCAGCGTGCCGTAGCCGACCCAGATCACCAGCAGCGGTGCCAGTGCCACCGACGGAATCGCCTGCGATGCAGCCAGGTAGGGCGAGAAGGTCGCCTGGGCGAGCCGCAAGTGGGCAATCAGGTAGGCGATCGGAAGGGCGAGCGATGCGGCCAGCACGCAGCCCAGCATCGCTTCCTGGATCGTGACCAGTGTTGGTTCCCACAACCTGCCGGCAGCCAGGTCGCTGGCCAGCCGGTCGGCGACGGTGCCGGGGGCCGGTAGCAGGCTTGGTGAGATGGTGCCGCTGGCGGCCAGGGTTTGCCAGCCGATGACGATGAGCAGGCCAGCAGCCAGGGGCGCGAGGACGCGCACCCACAGGGGGCTGTTGTGACGGAGCTGAGCCATGCGTCGTCCTCCCGGTCAAATGCCGGGGTCGACGCACGCCAGTGGCGAATTCGCAGATGCGAATACCAAAAAGCGCGACGTGCACCTCCCATCCGGACTTTAACCGTCGGTACCGGAATTTCACCGGTTCAACCGCCTGCACCACCAGGATGCATGCGGGTCGCGGACTATCACCGCCGGCTCGGAATTACACCGACCCCGGGCACGTTTCGTTCTTGCTGGCGACTATAGCAGGGGCTCACAGGGCTCAGCGTCGGGGCTCTTTGGGGTAGAGGACGCCCACCGCGAGCAGTGCGGCCAGGACTACGGCTGAGCTGGTCAGGAGTGCGGCCCGCATGCCTGCGACGAAGCCCTGGTTGGCCAGCGCGGTGAGCTGGGTGCCCAGCTCGCCGGGCAGCGCGGCAGCCGCCCGCAGCGCCCCGGCCATCGACTCCAGTGCGACGGCCTGCCACTGCCCCAGCTGTGGCCAGATCGTGCTGGCCGTCAGCACACCGCGGTAGCGGGCAGCCAGGATCGAGCCGATCACTGCGACCCCCAGTGCGCTGCCGACCTGCATGAATGCGGTGTTCGTGGCTGAACCGGCGCCGGTGGCGTCCGGCGGAAGGGCGTCCATGACGGCCTGCGTGGCGGCGGGAATGAGCAGCCCCGCACCCAGACCGAAAAGGAGTGCTCCGGGCAGCAGGTGCCCGAATGTTGAGGTGACCGAAGTGCTGGCCATCCAGCCGAACCCTGCCATGACCAGCGCCAGGCCGACCAGCACGGTTCGCTTGAGACGCAGGTATTCGATGAACCGGGGCGCGCTCAGGGCTCCCAGCAGCATGGCGGCGGCCACCGGCAGAACGCGCCACCCCGTCTCCAGCGGTGTGAAGCCCAACGAGAACTGCAGGTACTGGGTCAGCACGAACAGTGCGCCGGCTCCCCCCGCCGTGACCAGGCCGGAAACCCCCACCGCCACGCTGAAGCGGCGGATCCTGAACAGGGACAGCCGCAGGATCGGGTTGGCGGCCCGGGATTCCCAGTAGATGAATGCCGCAGACAGTGACAGTCCGGCGATGGCTGCGCCGACCACCAGGGGTGAACCCACCCCCAACCCTGGCGCCGAGATGACCGCCCAGCAGACCAGGGCGAGTGCCAACGTTGACAACACTGCCCCGAGCGCATCAACGTGGCCGGTGAGCTTGTCGGGACGGGTGTGCGGCAACACGAAGGCGCCGGCGACCAGGATGACCACAGCGATGGGGACGTTGATCAGGAAGATGGAACCCCAACTGAAGTGCTCCAGCAGGACCCCGGAAAGCAGCGGTCCGGCCGCTCCCCCGGCACCATTGGCGCCCGACCACAATGCGAAGGCCAGCGTTCGTTCCCGCGGGTCGGTGAACAGAGAAGAGACCAGGGCGAGGGTCGATGGTGCCAGCAATGCTGCCCCGATACCCATCAGGGCGCGGGCAGTTATGAGCAGGCCGGTCGTACCAACCAGCCCCGCCATCAACGAGAAGGCACCGAAGACGGCGGTACCGACCAGGAACGTGCGCGACTTGCCCCACCGGTCCACCAGCGCCCCGGCGACCAGCAGCAGGCCGGCGTAAGTGACCTGGTAGGCATCCACGGTCCACTGCAATTCATCGGTGGATGCGTGGAGCTCGCGGGCCAGGGTGGGCAACGCAACGTTCAGGATCGTGTTGTCAAGACTGGCCATGAACAGGCCGAACGACAGGAGCGCCAACGCCCACCACCGCTGGTGCCCTGCCGGGTTTGGCGTGGCTGCAGTGTGTTTGGGGCGAAGCCACTTCCAGCGCCAGGGCATGGAAGACAGGCTACTGACTGTTCCGGCCGATCAGCGCCAGCGGGCGCGGTTGCGGGTGGGCCCGGGGGCCACCCGCAACCGCTACCGAGTTGATCCCTAGGTGATCGAGGCCCGGTAGATCGAATCGATCGACATGGCCAGGTAGTCGTCGAATTCCTGCTCGGTCTGGTTGATGTTGAGGCCCTCGGTCAAGGCCCGGGAGAAGCTGGCGACCAGCCCGTGGTTGCGGGCCAGCAGCCGGTTCGACTCTTCGCGGCTGTAACCACCCGAGAGTGCGACGACGCGCATGACGCGCGGGTGTGCGATCAGGTCAGCGAACAGGTCGTCCTGGGACGGGATGGTCAGCTTCAGCATGACATCACTGCCCTCGGGTAATGCATTGAGGTGGCGCAGGATGTGCTGATGCATGAGCTGCTCGGCATCGGCCTTGTCGGGGGCCTGGATATCCACCTCGGGCTCGATGATCGGGACCAGGCCCGCCTCAAGGATCCGCGTGCCGATCTCAAACTGCTGATCCACCACTTCTGCGATGCCGGATTCGTTGGCGGCAGCGATGAAGGACCGCATCTTGGTGCCGAAGATGTTCTTGGCGAGGGCGCGGTCGAGCAACTCGTCCAGTTGCGGCATCGGCTTCATCAGCTTGACGCCGTTTGCCTCATCAGCCAGCCCCTTGTCGACCTTCAGGATCGGCACGATGTTCTTGCGCTGCCACAAGTAGTCGGCGGTGTCGACACCATCGACCTGACCGTCCATCGTCTTCTCGAACAGGATGGAGGCCAGGATCTTCTCACCAGTGAATGACGGGCTCGAAATGATGCGCTGGCGCATCTGGTGCACCAACTCGAACATCTTGTCTTCGCTGTCGTAGGCATCTTCACCGATGCCGTAGAGCTTCAGGGCACGGGGGGTGCTGCCACCGCTCTGGTCGAGTGCCGCAATGAACCCTGGGTCATTGCGCATGCGCCGTGCTTGTTCAGTATTCACGTCTGCCTCCTTCAGTGCAGGACTTGCCAAGAGTGGCCTGTCAAGGTGTCCGGCACCGGCGTAACCTCATTGCCGGCAAGGGCACCTGGTCACACTTCAATCCTGCCAGCCCTGCCCAATTCGGGCGGGGCTGGCAGGAAGGAGATCTGGGGCGACAGCCGTG
>JBMNPP010000178.1:0-5737 GCA_050943675.1 Brooklawnia sp. | reverse complement strand
TTGAACAGGCAGAGGACGACCAGGCGATCGCTGCTGTACGGCAGCAGAACCGCGCCATCCGCGATGAGCGGCTCGGCACCGTGCAGCCCGTCGAAGAACGTGAACCCGAGGTCATCACCGTCACCAAGCGCAGCACCGACGCCTTCCCCGGCGCACTGGCGCTGCTGCTGCTCAGGGTGGCGGTCGGTGGCTGGGCCGGGATCGTGGGCTGGCAGTCGATGCTCGATCGTCCCGCCACCATCGACGCGTTGGTGAAGGTCGGCTTCGACCAGTCAACCAGCGACATGCTCAGCTGGGTCGTCAGCATCGGACTGCTCGTGATTGCTGCCTTCCTGGTCGCTGGCGCAGCCACCCGGTTGTTCGCCGCGATCATGCTGGTCGGGGTGATCGGCTTCCTGGCGTTCTTCCGGTTCGGGGCATTCAGCCCATTCCTGGAGGGCCACTTCGGCTTCTACGGCGACCGTGACGTACTGCTCGCGATTGCCTGCCTGGTGCTGATCCTGGTCGGTGCTGGCGGGGCCAGTATCGATGCCGGGGTGCGCCGCCGCCGCGCCCAGGCAAAGCTGCATCCGGACGAGTGAGCCTGCTGACAGCGGTCCTGGGGGTGCAGTTCGTCCCCCACGGAACCGTGCACCTGCTGCGTGCTGGCGATGTCTGGCCATGCCGGGCAGGTGATCAGGTGCTTTATCCGACCGAGGACGGAACCGCGGTGGCCACGGTCGCCTGGGTCGGGCAGGTCGCCGATGCCTCCGGGGCTCCGGTCTGCCCGGGCAGGGCACAATCCCGGCATTTCGACTGTGACCGCGCCGATCGCCTCAAGCGCGCCGAGATCGATGTCGCCGCCCGACGCCTGATCGCCGAACACGACCTGCCGATGAAGGTACTGGCCGTCGACTACGTCACCACGCAGGCCTCCCGGCCGCTCGCAGTGGTCTACTACACCGCGCCCTGCCGGGTCGATTTCCGCAGGCTCCTGGTCGATCTGGGTCAGGTGCTGGGTTGCCGCCTGGACCTGCGACAGGTGGGCGATCGGGACGCCGCGCAGTTGCTGGTGGACGTGGGGGCGTGCGGGCGTCCGGCCTGCTGCACCGGCCCGCTGCTGGAACTGCAGCCGGTTGGGGGCGGGCGCTCATCGATGGAGGCTGGTGCCTGCGGGCGGGCGATGTGCTGCATGCGGTTCGAGGAAGCTGATGAATCGTAGTTTGCGTCGCTGGCTGGTGATCGGTGTCGTGGTGCTGTTCGCGATTTCGATCATCGCGCCGACCGTGATCTCGCTGCGGCAGGCGGCACCCGAACTGACCACCCCGCCCAGCAGCACCCCGACCGTGCGGGCCAGTGTTGACCCGGCTCACGTGCTGCCGGTGCCGTCGCAAACCTATGCTGTCGAGGACCCACCCGATCGTCCGGTGGTCGAGGTGCCGCAGGTCGAGCCGCCAGGTTTCACTGAACCGCCTCCGGGAGCCGGGCTGGCCCGGTATTTCGAGCAGGAGTTCAGCTGGGCTGATTGCGGCGGTTTCAAGTGTGCGACATTCATTGCGCCGCTGGACTGGCACGACCCGGACGGGCAGGCAATCACAATCGCGATGCGGATGGCCCCGGCCACCAGTGAGCCGTATGGTGGCCCACTGTTCATCAACCCCGGCGGCCCCGGCGGTTCGGCGCAGGAGTATGTGGGCGGCTTCAACCGGGCCGGGCTCGAACAGTTCGACATCATCGGGCTGGATTCGCGGGGCTCGGGGGAGTCGACGCCGGTGGTGTGCGGTACCGGGCCGCAAACCGATCAGTACTACCAGGCCGATGCCACCCCCGATGATGCTGCCGAGCGGCAGGCACTGATCGAGGCACAGGAAGCCTTCAACGAGCAGTGCCGCGCCAACTCCGGCCGGCTGCTCGACCATATTTCCAGCATCGAGACGATCTACGACTACGACCTGGCCCGGCACCTGGTGGGTGCTGAGCGCCTCAACTTCTATGGCATCAGTTATGGCACCTTCCTGGGCGCGGTCTACGCCGAGCTGTACCCGGAACGGGTGGGCCGCATGGTGCTTGATTCGGCTGTCAACCTGACACCCAGCGATGAGGTCATCCAGGCCCAGGGATTCGATGTGTCGATGCGGGCCTACGCCGATTGGTGCGCTGAGGACCCGGATTGTTCGCTCGGCCAGACCAGCCAGCAGGTGATCGACACTGTTGTCGGGTTCATCGATGGGCTGGATGCGCAACCGCTGCCCACCCAGGACTCGGGCCGCACCCTGACCCAGTCGCTGGCCACGACTGGGCTGATACTGCACTTCTACTTCGGGTCGGAGTTCTACCAGTACCTGACCGAAACACTGGTTTACACCATCGAAACCGGCGACGGCACCTACCTGCTGGACGCCGCCGACGCACTCAACGAGCGCTACGACGACGGCACCTATGGTTCGCTGACCTACGCCTTCCCGGCGATCAGGTGCGTCGATGAGACCGACGCCGGGATTGATGAGGCCTTCGATGTCTGGCTTGGCCGCGACGCGGAGATGGCACCCATCTTCGGGCCGATGTTCGGGCCTGACCTGGTTTGCCCACTGTGGACGGCAACTGCTGCACCGCAGATAGATTTCACTGGCGCGGGCGCCCCGCCGCTGCTGGTCGTCCAGAACACTGGTGATTCGGCGACCCCGTACCGCAACGCCGAGATCATGGCTGATGAGCTCGAGTCGGCAGTGCTGGTGGTGCGCGAGAGCGCCGGCCACGGTGCCTTCGATTCGGGCAGCATGTGCATCGACCAGATCGTGGTCGACTACTTCGTCAGCGGCACGACACCAGCGGACGGAACCCGCTGCGCGTCCTAACCGTGCAGTGGGATGCGCCGCATCCCGACCCGCTGGGCGAGCACCTCGTCATGGGTCACCAGTAGCAGGCCGATGTTCCGGCGACTGGTCCAGGTGAGCAGGAAGTGCCAGATGGCGGCCTGCGAGATTGGGTCGAGCATGGTGGTGATTTCGTCGGCTATCAGGTAGCGGGTGTTGGGCCCGAGTGCCCGTGCCAGGCAGATGCGCTGGATCTCACCGGCTGACAGTTCCTGCGGGTAGCGACTTAGCCAGGCATCCTCGATGCCCAGTTCGGCAAGGACGCGGCGCTCCACCGGGCCGCCCTCGGCGAGGGTGGCGGCCAGCCGCATGAGGGGGTTGACCGCCCGTTCGGGCTGCTGCCAGACCATCTGCACCGGGCAGTGCCCGGTTTCGGGTAGCGGTTCGCCGTCCACCAGCACTTCACCGTGCTGGGGTGTCAGGTAGCCGGTCAGCAGTTGGCAGATCGTGGTCTTCCCGGCCCCGCTGGGGGCGATCAGGGCCAGCGTTTCACCAGGGTTCAGTTCGCAACTGAACCCGTCGACGATCAGCGGGCCACCTCGGCGGTAGCGGAAACTCACGTCCCGGGCGGTCAGGCTCATGGGCTGAACTCCCTGCTCGGCAGGGCCCGCAGCAGGGCCCGGCTGTAGGGGTGCTGCAATTGAACGGGTGGGATGAACGCACTGGTCGGGGCGGTCTCCAGGGTGGTCCCGGAGCGGTACACGGCGATGCGGTCGGCTACCTCGATGGCGAGTTCGACCTCGTGGGTGATCAGCAGGACGCTGCGGCCGCCGTCAGCGAAGGCACGCAGGTCGGCCATGGCGAGCCGGGCCAGTTCGGAGTGCATGCCCGGGGTGGGTTCGTCGGCGACGATCAACCGGGGCTCGTTGATCAGCGCGGCCACCAGGATGACCCGCCGGATCATCCCGCCGGACAACTCGAACGGGTACAGCCCGGCCACGGATTGATCGAGTTCGTAACGGTCAAGCAGTTCGCTCATCCGGGCCCGGCGCCGGGAATCGCTGCGTGGGCCGAGGATTTGGCGGCCCACCTTCATCAGCGGGTCAAGGCTGGTGACGGTTTGCGGTACCAGGGTGATCTGGCTGCCGCGCAGCGCAACCAGGTCGTCCAGCGACAGGGTGCGGCCATCGAAGCGGATGGCACCGGTGACTGTGGCGTTGTGGGCGAACAGGCCGAGCACCGAGTGTGCCAGCAGGCTCTTGCCTGACCCGCTGGCACCGATCACGGCCATGACTTCACCGCCGAAGACCTCAAGGTTCAGGTTCTGGATGACCGGCGCGTGGTCGTCGAACCAGATCGACAGGTCTTGGACTTCGAGCAGCGGTGTGGCGGTCATCGTTTGCTCACCAACATGGCTCCAAGCGTGCCGCCGATCCGGTCGACCAGCAGCACCACCAGTACCAGTGTCAACCCGGGGAACAGCGCCGACCACCACATTCCGGCACTCAGGAAACTCATCGATTCGGCCAGGATCACACCGATGGCTGGTTGTTCGGGCGGCAGTCCGAAGCCGAGGAAGGTGACCGCCGCCTCGTGCAGCACGGCGTGCGGGAACAGCAGCACCAGGCCGACGATGAGCTGCGGGAAGACCGTGGGCGCCATGTGGTGCCGGGCGATGTGTAGCGGGCCATGGCCGAGTTTGCGGGCGACCGCGACGTAGGTGGATTGCCGGGTTTGCACGATCTCGCCACGGATCACTCGGGCCAGGGACGGCCAGTGGGTGGTGGCGATACCGATCGTCACACCCAACATGCCGCCACCGAGCGCGAAGGAAATCAGGATCAGCAGCAGCAGGTGCGGGATGCCCAGCATCAGGTCGATCAGCCAGCTGATCGCGTTATCCAGCCAGCGGGGCCCGATCGCGGCCAACCCGCCAAGTACCGCGGCGATCACCGCGCTGCAGATCGCGGCCAGCATGCCGATCATGATGGATGTCGATAGCCCCCGCAGGGTGCGGGCAAACAGGTCACGGCCAAACCAGTCGGTGCCGAATGGATGGGCCGGACTGGGTGGCTGGGCCTGCCGGGCGAAGTCGGTGGTCGTGGCAGCGTCAGTGAATGCCAACCCCAGACCCGTGATCAGCACCAGGGCAGCGGTCGCGATCATCAGGCCGACAGCATGGAACCGGGTGCGCCTGGTGGGGTGCGCCGGTTTGGTCAGGGTCATCATCCGGGCGTCAATCGACATCGTGACCCCTGCGCCGGATGCGCGGGTCGATGACCCCGTACAGCAGGTTCGCCGTCTGGTTGCCGACGAACACCACAGCGGTCGTGATCACGGCGATGCCGGCCAGCAACGCCACATCACTGCCCAGGGCGGCGGTGATGGTGGCCTGACCCAGGCCCGGGTAACTGAAGACCTGCTCGACCAGCACCGATCCACCGAAGATCTCTGACAGTGAGGCGAACTGCAGGGTCAGGGCCGGCAGGGCGATATTGCGCAGCCCGTGGCGCTGGACCGCCTGCAGCATGGATTGGCCACGCGCCCTGGCGAAGATGAAGAAGTCCGATTCCATGACCTGGACCAGTTTCGCGCGGGTGTGCAGGGCGATGTTCGCGATGCCGGTGATCCCCAGGGTCACCGCGGGCAGGATCAGGTGGTGGATCGAGTCGAGCCAACCCGTCTGGTCACCCGGTTGGCCGATCGGCCCGCTGAACCCGAACGGGAACCAGCCGAGCCACACCGAGAAGACCATCAGGGCGAGCATCCCGAACCAGAATGTCGGCGTTGATGCCAGGACGAAGCAGACCCCCTTGATGATGCGGTCAAGCCAGCGTCCGCGGGTGGCGCCGGCTGCGACACCGAGGACGAAACCTGTTACCCCCGAGATCAACCACGCCAGCACCAGCAGCAGCGCCGAATTGCTGAACCGCTGCAGTATCACT
>JBMNPP010000177.1:0-5752 GCA_050943675.1 Brooklawnia sp. | reverse complement strand
CACCGAGGCGCGTGCCCTGCTGGCCCGCTATCGCCATGAGGACCTTCGCAGCCTGCTCGGCCAGGTGCGTCAGTACTGGCGCGACCGGCTCGGCCTGGTGCAAGTCAGCACACCGGATCCTTCGTTCAACCTGACGATGAATGGCTGGCTGCTGTACCAGACGATGGCTGCCCGGATGCTGGCCAGGACCGGCTATTACCAGGCCTCTGGCGCGTACGGCTTCCGTGACCAGTTGCAGGATTCGATGGCCGCGGTAATCATCGAGCCGGGTCTGGCCCGCGAGCACCTGCTGCGGGCGGCCGGTCGCCAATTCGTCGACGGTGATGTGCAGCACTGGTGGCTGCCGGCCACCGGTGCCGGCGTCCGTACCCGGATCACCGATGATGTGGTCTGGCTGGCCAATGCCGCAGCGCGCTATATCGATGTGACCGGCGATGCCGGGGTGCTGGACGAACAGGTCGGCTTCCTGACCGGCGAGCCGCTGGCCGCTGACGAGCACGAGCGTTTCTTCACCCCGGGCAGGGCCGATCACACGGCTACCCTTTATGAACACTGCCTGCTGGCTCTGCGCCACGTCAGGTATGGCCGCCACGGGCTGCCGCTGATGGGCACCGGCGACTGGAATGACGGGATGAACCGGGTCGGCGCTGGCGGTGAGGGTGAGTCGGTGTGGTTGGGCTGGTTCCTGCACACCACCCTGTCAGCGTTCATCCCCCTTGCCGAACAGCGTGGCGACGTGGAGTTCGTGGCCCGGGCCCGGGCCGAGCAGGATCGCCTGCTGACAGCGCTGGAGTCGGACGGCTGGGATGGCCATTGGTACCGCCGGGCCTACTTCGACGATGGCACCCCACTGGGGTCCGATGGTCGCAGCGAGTGCTCGATCGACGGTATCGCGCAAAGCTGGGCAGTATTGTCCGGGGCGGCTGCCCCCCAGCGGGCCATCCGGGCGATGGAGTCACTGGATACCCAACTGGTGGACCGGGACAACCGCCTGATCAGGTTGTTCACCAAGCCCTTCGACGTCACCGAGCCGGATCCCGGTTACATTCGCGCCTACCCGCCGGGTGTGCGCGAGAACGGCGGTCAATACACCCATGGTGCGGTGTGGTCGATTTTCGCGTGGGCGCAATTGGGGCGCGGCGACCGTGCCGCAGAAGCCTTCAGCCTGATCAACCCGATCAACCATGCACTCGATGAACAGGCGGCCGAACGGTACCGGGTCGAACCCTATGTGCTGGCTGCGGACGTGTATTCAGTCGAGCCCTATGCCGGCCGGGGTGGTTGGACCTGGTATACCGGTTCGTCCGCCTGGCTCTACCGGGCAGGCAAGGAGGCGATCCTGGGGTTGCGCCGCCACGGCGACCGGCTCTAGTTGCGGCCCTGCCTGCCACCTGACTGGGAGCAGGCGGCGGTGCTCTACCGGCATGGTGCGGCCACCTATGACATCGAGATCAGTGGCGTCCCGGGGGCGAACCGGGTGATAGCGGCCTGCACCATCGACCAGGTGGCGGTGCCGGTCATCGACGGTTCGGCCTGGATCGACCTTGATCGGGCCGAGGGCCGCCATGAGGTCAGCATCACCCTGGTCGAGCGCGACGATTCAGTTGACCTCACCCAGGGAGAAGGTGGCCTCCAGGTCGTGCTGGCTGAAGGCGCGGAAGGCCAGGTGGGTCTCGGTGTCCTGGACACCGGGGACCTTGGCGATGCGGTCGGAGACTATGTCGGCGACGTCATCGAATGAGCGCACCCGGACGATGGCGATCAGGTCGATGCGGCCGGTCACCGAATAGACCTCGCTGACCCCGTCCAGGGCAGCGATCTGCTCGGCCACCTCCGGGATCCGGTCTGATGAGACGTGCACGAAGACGATTGCGGTGATCATGGCCAGATTCTACGCTCAGGTAGCCGGTTGGTCGCCCAGGGTGAACCGCGGCAGATCATCGTCGTTGACACCGATGTGCAGCGGCATCGACCAGTCACCCTCGATCGCCATCAGGCGAACCCCGGGACGCTCCAGCCAGGCCGCGATGCGTTCGGCCTCCTCGATCGAGCAGGCCGGCAGGCCATGTGGCGCGGGTAATACCGTCTCGGCCAGGCGCTCGGCATCGGCGGCGACCTGCCGGGGCGGGCTGCCCGGTGGTGCGGTGGCTGCGGCCGCGAGTCGGCCGTACCTGATGACATGGATCTGCCAACCGGGGGCAGGGGCTGGCGCGGGCACCCACTTGGCTGCGATGATCTGCGGGCACCGGCCCAGCCCCACCAGGCGGTGCCAGCGCCAGGTCGCCGCGGTGTAGCCACGCAGCCGGTCGGTCATCACCTGGGCCTCTTCATAGCGTTGTTGCGCCGACAGTCGCGCGATCCGCCGGCCGACTGCGGCCAGGGTGGGCCGCACGTCGGTGGTCAACCCTGAACGCAGTTCATCGACCACCCGGGCATAGGCAGCCCGGTCAGCGCCGGTGCAGGGGGCCAGGCAGCGGCCGAGTTCGCCCAGAGCGCAGGTTGTCGCCGACCCGTTCAGGCCGATGCGCTGGGTGCACTGCCTGATGGAGTATGCCTCGTAGAGCACCTGGCAGGCCTCGGTGGCGGCCTGTTTTGAGCTGAACGGACCCCAATGGGTCAACTGGTCTTCGCCCAGCCTGGGCACGATCGACAGCCGTGGCCAGGCATCATCGGTCAGTTTCACCCACCAGACCTTGTCCTGCCGACGGGAGCGACGGTTGTAGCGCGGGCGGTGTGCGGCGATCATCCGCAACTCACGGATCTCGGCCTCCAGATCGGTCGCGCAGACCACGGCGTCCACCCCGGTGGCCACCCGCACCATCTCGTCGATGCGTGGGCGGGTCTCCGATGAGGTGAAGTAGCTGCGTACCCGGCGAGCGATGTTGGTCGACTTGCCGACGTAGAGCACCTGGGGTTCTTGCCCGGGACGTTGGGCGTGGAAGGTGTAGACGCCCGGCGAGGCCGGCAGACCGTGGGCCCAGACCCGCTTGGCCCGGCGTTGGGGTGAGACCCGGTGCTCGAATTCCTTGAGGTCCTCGACGCTGAGCACTCCCAGGTTTCCGACGCGCTCGAGCAGGCCGTGCAGCACATCCACGGTGGCTCTGGCGTCCGACAGCGCGCGGTGGTTGGGCTGGGTCGCTGATTTGAAGTGCCGGGCCAGGGTCTGGAGTTTGCAGTTGGGTACCTCGTCGCGGAGCAGGGCCTGCCGGGCCAGCGCCACGGTGTCCACCACGACCGGGTTGGGCCAGCGATGCTGCGTTTTTTCACAGGCCCTTCTCAGAAATCCGATGTCAAAGCGGGCGTTGTGGGCCACCAGGACGCAGCCGGCGGCGAACTCCAGGAAGCTCGGGAGCACCTGGTCAACCGATGGTGCCTGGGCGACCATCTGGTTGGTGATGCCGGTCAGTACCGCGATCAGCGGTGGAATGTGGGTGCCCGGATTGACCAGCGTGGCGAACTCACCCACGACCTGGCCGCCACGCACCTTCACCGCACCGAACTCGGTGATCCCGGCATCCGGCCCTGATCCCGTGGTTTCGAGGTCGACTACGCAAAACGTTGCTTGCGACAGTGGTGTGCCAAGGTCGTCGAGTGTGGGTTGGGTCATGGTTGTCAGGTTAGGCGGACCCACTGACGCTCAGCTCGTGGGCATGGCCTGGGCGTAAGCACCCAAAGGCGGGCGCTGCGGGGCATGGTACGTCTGCCTGGTCAGGCCTGGTGGCTGAATCGTGAAACCGGGTGAAAACCCCGGCAACAGCCCGAGAGGAATTTTGAGATTTTCTTGAGCAAGCCTTAAAGTCTCTCAGGAAGGTTCTACAGAAGGTGGATGGATGAGCGTGGTACGCCGAGCGGTTACAGCTCTGATGGGCACTGGCGTAGCGATAGCAATGACGATTGGCCTGGCCCCCCTCGCCGCCGCCGGAGACGCCGTAACGGTGGCTCGGGAAGAACTGCAGCAACTGCAGATCGAGGCCGACGAGGTGCAGCGCAACCTGACCGATGCGAAGAACCAGCAGGCTGCCGCGCAGCGTGAGTACGACATCACCACAGCAGATCTGGCCGACCAGGCAGAACTGGTCGCCGATATGCGAATCCAGGTTGGCCGGGTCGCCGTGGCGGCCCACCAGCAGTCAGCCGGTCTGGGTGCCGCATCGCTGTTGTTCGGGTCCGACTCCGAGGATTCCTTCCTCGACGACATGGCCGTGATCCAGTCGGTCACCGCCATCACCGATGAGCAGTTGATCCGTCTGGGCGCCGAGGAAGAGCGCCTGACCGACCTGGAATCCACCCAGGCCGACCTGCTGGTCGAGATCAACGAAAAAGTTGATGAGCAGACTGAGCTCTCGTCCGAATACGACCAGAAGATCGCTGCTGCCGAGCAGGTTGTTGCCCGGCTGTCCAGCGAGCAGCGGGCAGCCCTCGAATCCGCCCAGAACCAGGCCATCCTTGACGCCAACGCGGCGCTCCTGGCCGACGCCTCGGCCGAGGGTGCCGGACGCATCAGCCGTGACGGCATCGATTTGCCGACCAGCTCTGACAAGGGCATCTGGCCCACCAGTGGCCCGATCACCTCACCGTTCGGTTACCGGGTCAACCCGATCGGTGGGCATTCCGAACTTCACGACGGCGTCGACATCGCCCCACCTTGTGGCACCCCGGTGCGCGCCTCCTGGACCGGTGTGGTGTTGAGCGCCCGTGCCGAGGGTGGCTGGGGTAACCGGATCATCATCGACTCCGGCGTCTACCAGAGCGCCTACGCCCACCTGCAGGCCTTCGCTGTCTCGCCGGGTCAGGTCGTCCAGGCCGGGCAGATCATCGCCTCGGTCGGCACCACTGGTTACTCCACTGGCTGCCACCTGCACTTCAGCACCTGGCACAACGGCAACCTGGTCGACCCGACCTCCCTGTTCTGATCAAACCTGCAAAGCCAGTAGCGCCGGCACCCCTTCGCCGGCGCTACTGGCTTGTTGTGGTCCTGCTGGCGGCAGCAGGGCTGTTGGCGTTGCACCCAACGGTCCAGCCGGACACCAGCCTCAGCCAGCGCACGGCCGTCAGCCTCACGGCCGCAGTACACCTCGCAGATCGGGATGCCTTCACCGGGCTATTCGATGCCGGCACCCCACCCCAGCGCATCGAGACGCTGTGGCGCAACATGGGCCAACTGACTGGCCTGGAGGCGATTGGGGAGACTGCCGATTCATGGCGGATCGACTGGCGGTTGGCCGGTCAGGCGGCCGCCAGTACCCACCAGGTGCGTTCGGTCTGGCAGTGCTCGTGGCAGCGGTGCCGGCTGGCAGACGTCGTCCAGCAACCCGGCTCACCCACACCGGTTTGGTTGACCGGCCAGATCACCGTCGCCTCGGCAGGTCAGGTCACCGTGCTCGGCGCTGCCGACGCCAGTCAATGGCTCGCTGCAGCAACCGGCGCGCTGGACGCCATCTCGGGTGGGGCAACCGCTGGGCTGCTGGGCGAACACGACCCCTACGTGATCGAACTACCGGCCGACCGGGCTGGGTTCGAGCAGGTGCTGGCCGCGCCGGCCAGCCAATTCGCCACCATCGGGGCAATCACCTGGCAGCAGGGGGCAAACAGCCACATCGTGGTCAATCCGCAGACCGCCGGCGGGCTCGACGACGAACAACGTAGGTTGCTGCTCGCCCACGAACTGGTGCACCTGCGCACCGTCCACCTGGGTCATCCGGCCAGCGGTCAACTCTGGGTGAGCGAGGGACTGGCGGAGGCGCTGGCCCTG
>JBMNPP010000176.1:0-5763 GCA_050943675.1 Brooklawnia sp. | reverse complement strand
ACCTTGGCACTGGACTCGGTGATCAGGGCGTCCAGCGCCTGCCCCTTGTCGGTGACGGCGCCGCGCACCTCGAGTACCAGGCGTCCGGGCTCGACCTGCAGGCCGTGTCGGGCGGCCAGCTCATGCACTGGACCGCTCAAGGCCTGATAGGCGGCCACCGGATCAGACAGCTGGCGGGTGTGTACTGCGACCGCGCGGCCCTTGTCCTCGATCCAGGCATCCGGCCAGCCGGCGGCAGCCAGCACCTCGGGTAGCTCAGCGGCAACCGCAGACACGGCCGCTGGGGCGGGCGGGATCTCGAACTCCCCGGTCGCGGCGTCCCAGCGCTCAACCCCGTACTGGCCGAGCACGATCAACCGCTCAAGACCAGCAACCTTGTCCAGGCCACCCAGTTCGACGCAGGTGCGGGCGGGACGCCCGGTGACGATCGCCACCTGGCCGACCAGCGAACCGATCCTGCCGAGCGCAGCAACTGCGGCCGGATCAGCGAATGCCTTTTCAGGATCAGGCACAATCGGTGACAACGTTCCATCGAAATCCACTGCCACCAACACGTCGTCAGGACGCGCGGCTATCGTGGCGAGAGCGTCGGTACCGGTTTGGGTCAGGTTTTCGTAGCCAGCCATACCCCCACCTTCGCAGAGTAGGGTCGAATCTGGAGGTGAACTGTCAGATGACAGAGAATCCCGACAAGTCTTCAAACAGCGACAAATCATCTTTCGTGGTGGTCGCGAATCGCTTGGCTGTTGACCGGGTGACCGATGAGGCGGGCAACGAATCATGGCGAACCTCACCAGGTGGCCTGGTGACCGCACTCGAACCAGTCATGCGGCAGCAGGAAGGTGCCTGGGTCGGCTGGGCCGGACAAACCGAGGAAGAAATCGCACCGTTCGACCATGACGGCATGCACCTGGTGCCGGTGCGGCTGACCGATGACGAGGTTGAGCTCTACTACGAGGGTTTCTCGAACGGAACCTTGTGGCCGCTCTACCACGACTCGGTCGCCTTCCCCCACTACCACCGTCACTGGTGGCAGGCGTATCGCGAAGTCAACCGGAAGTTCGCTGCGGCAGCCGCCGAGGCCGCCGCACCTGATGCCACGGTGTGGGTGCAGGATTACCAGCTGCAACTGGTGCCCCAATACCTGCGCGAGCTGCGGCCCGACCTGACGATCGGTTTCTTCCTGCACATCCCGTTCCCGCCGCACGAGCTCTTCTCGCAGCTGCCGTGGCGCACCGAGATCGTCACCGGGCTGCTGGGGGCCGACCTGATCGGTTTCCAGACCCCGGGTGGTGCCACCAACTTCCTGCGTCTGGTGCGCCGTTACCTGAAGCGCCCCACCAAGGGCGACATCATCGGGCTGCCCGATGGCCGCTACGCCCGGGCGCGAGCCTACCCGATCTCGATCGATGCCCAGGGTTTCGCCGACCTGGCTGCCAGCGATGAGGCGGTCGAATTCGCCGCCAACTTCCGTGAAGAACTCGGCAACCCGAAGCGGATCTTCCTGGGTGTCGACCGCCTCGACTACACCAAGGGTCTGCGGCACCGCATCCGCGCGTTCGGTGAACTGTTCGACTCCGGTGATCTTGACCCGGCAGAGGACGTCTTCGTCCAGGTTGCCTCACCGTCGCGTGAGGACGTCGAGGAATACATCAAGCTGCGTGACGAAATCGAGCTGATGGTCGGACGCATCAACGGGGACGCCAGCGTGATCGGCCGCCCACCCATCGTGTACCTGCACAGCTCGTACCCGCGGGTCGCGATGGCCGCGATGTACTCGGTGGCCGATGTCATGGTGGTCACCCCGCTGCGCGACGGCATGAACCTGGTCTGCAAGGAGTATGTGGCCTGTCGTCCCGATGCAAGCGGCGCGCTGGTGCTCTCGGAGTTCGCCGGGGCAGCCACTGAACTCAAGCAGGCATACATGGTCAACCCCTACGACCTGGACGGCATGAAGGCGACCATCCTGAACGCCAGGAACGCCAAGCCGCAGGAGTTGCGCCGCCGCATGACCGGCCTGCAGAAACAGGTCTTCGAGAACGACATCGACCGGTGGGCCAACCGGTTCCTCACTGATCTGGCCGGAACCGATGAGTAGACCAGGCATCACCCTGCACCTGGGCGACATCACCACCGATACGCAAGCGGACGCCATAGTCAACGCGGCGAACAATTCACTGCTGGGCGGTGGCGGTGTCGACGGTGCTATCCACCGGGCGGCCGGGCCGGAACTGCTGGCCGAGTGCCGCACCCTGGGTGGCTGCAAAACCGGTGATGCGAAGATCACCAGGGGCTACCGGTTGCCTGCTGCGCACGTCATCCACACGGTAGGTCCGATCTACCGGGATGGCCACCAGGGTGAACCGGAACTTCTGGCATCGGCATACCGGCGCAGCGTCGAGGTGGCTGCCGAGAACGGGTGCGCAGTGGTCGGGTTCCCGGCGGTCTCGGCCGGAGTGTACGGCTACCCGCTCGACCAGGCCGCCCGCATCGCCATCAACACCGTGGCGGCAGCGATGCGGGATCACCCGCAAGTCGTCCAGGCCAGGTTCTGGCTGTTCAACGAAGATATCCACCAGCACTTCGAGAAGGCGCTGGCTGAGCTTTCCTGACGGCCGACCCGGTTGACAAGCGGCGATACCGCGGGGCTGGACAGGCTCTGGTCACAGCGCCAGCCCCACCCCTAGACTCCCGGTTGTGCCTGCCCGACCAACAATCGTGGCCGTGCTCGGCATCACCATCGCCCTGGTCATTTCCTTGGCGCTGACCGACCGTTCACGCCCCGCAACCGGGATGCCGGCAGTGCCCGCCGGCAGGTACGTGGCTGCTTCGGGTGAGCGGTCATTCCTGACCGACCCGTACGGCAACCAGACAATCATCGAGACCTCGCTGCTGCCCGGTGCAGTGGCCTTCAGCGATGCCCCAACCGCCTTCCAGTCGGTACTGGGCAACTTCGGGCTGGATTGGGCCGCGGAGGCGTTCTGGATCTGGGAGACCAGCGAACGGCCCGACGGCACCGCCTGGGCCAGGTTGTACTCATTGACCGCCGAAGGGCTGGTCATGCACGCTTACCAGCGCGGCGATCCCGCCGACGGGGTCTAGCTGGATGAAGGCCTGGTCGAACTGCCGTCCGACCCGCAACCAGGTGAGCGTTGGACCTCGATCGGGCGCGCACTGACCCTGCAGGGCGATGCGTTCGATTACACCCGTGAGGGCAGCATCCAGGCCAGCCAACTGCAGGGATGCCTGGATATCACCCTCACCGATGACCTGGCCGGGTTCCCGCAGGTCACCACGCTCACCCGCTGCCCCGGCGAGGGGATCGTCGGGCTCAATGGGCTGACCAGCACCGAACCACCCGACACCGGACTTGACGGGCTGTCGCTGGCTGCGCCCATGCCCGCACCCCTCAGCGGCGACCCGGCCGAGGTGGCAGTGCTGGCCGGTGAGGTGCCGATCAGCCTGGGGATGACCACTGCCCCGGTCGCGCTCGGTTCCGGGATGCTGTTCGCCAACCGGGTCAACGGTCACCTGGTGTTCACCGAGCCAGCCGACCAGGCCGGTGACTGGCCGATCAAGTGGCGACGCCGCCCCGGCGAGCACACCCTGGCCCTGTTGGGAGCCGGGGAGTTGGCCATCGCTGCCACCCTGGACCGCACCCTGGTGGCCTATGACGCCGACGGACGCTGGCGCTGGCAGTCCACCACCGACGACCTGGTGGCCCAACTGGCGCTCCTTGATGAGCAGAGTTTCATCACCCTGGGCCTGGATGGCACACTGAGCGTCCGTTCACTCACCGACGGCACGCAACTGCAGCACTCACAGGTGGCATCCGGCGCCAGCCTGCCGATGGCTGTTGACGACCGGCGCATCGCGGTTGCAGCCGGACGGATGCTCAGCATCGTGCACCCGGACGGCCAGGTGCACAACCAGGCCCTGGCTGCCGGCATCGGTGGCCTGGCGTGGGTGGATGGGCAACTGGTGGTCGTCGACCACGAGGCGACCTTAAGCGTGTTCGACCCCGGCGGTGAGCGGGCCTGGCAGTTGGGCCTGCCGGATACGTGCCTGACGACCCTGTCCCTGGACGGGATGCTCGTCTGCGCCTCAAGCACCACGATCAGGGCCATCTCGATCAGTGAGCGCCAGGTCACCTGGCAGCAACCGATCGCCGCTCTCGGGGTGGCCGAGGTGGCCGGGCAACTGCTGGTGACCGGGCGTCAGCACAGTTGGCTGCTGGACGCCGACGGCACCCAACTGGCCCAGTGGCAAGCGGCCAGGGCCTCATCACAGCACTGGGTGGTACCGCTCGAATCGGGCCTGCTGGTGATCAGCCCGGACGGCAACACCGATTGGTGGGCCGCGCCATGAGGATGATCCAGGTACTGCTGGACGCCCTGGCCGAGGTGCTGGTCGTCCCGATTCGTGAAGGGCTCCCCCAGCCACGCAGCTGGCCTGCCGGGCTGGCGCCGATCATGGTGGTGGCCGGTGTGGGATACCTGCTCGCGCTTGGGCTGGTGCTGGGGGCTCCCCTGCTGATCAACAACACCCGGTTGATCGTCATCAGCGGGGCCGATGTGATCAGTGAGCCCGCGATGACGCTGCTGACCTGGCTGACGAGCCTGATCCTGGCGACCGGCCTGACCGCAGTGCTGCACATGCACGTGCTGGTGCGGCTGGCTGGCCTGGTGCTGCAACTGTCACCGCTGGTGCTGCTGATCGTCATGCCCAACCATGGCTGGCTGGCCCTGGTCGCCGTCGGCGGCATCATCGCGTTCTTCGCGGTGCGTGCCCGCGCCAGGTTCGCCGGTTGGGAATTCGCGGTGTTGTGGGTGCTGGTCAGTCTTGGCCTGCTCGGCCCGATGCGTGCCACCCAGAACTTCGGTTACGACCACCGCACACTGACTGTGCAGCTGGTGCTGACGATGATGACCTCACTGGCTGCTCCGGCCCTGCTGATAGCCGGTGCAACCGCCGGCCAGCTTGCTGTGTCGCTGTCGCAGTGGGTCGGTTTCCGCAGCGCCGAGGCCGTCCGAGCGACCCCGCTACTGATCGTCACCGCGGTGCTGGTGGTGGCAAACCTGGCTGATTCGGTACACCGGATCGGCACTGGCGCCACCGGCTGGCTGCCACACAACCTGGTGGGTTCAGCGATGCTCATCGTCCTTTCGGTGGTCACCGTGGTGGTGCTCCGCACCGGTTTGCCGGTGCGCCGCTGGAACCGCATCGACCCGTCCGAACCTGATGAGCTCGGGGACGCCTGGCGGCGTCCGGCCTACCTGCTGGCGATGTTCATGCTGATCTCGATGCTGGTCACCGGTGTGGCAGCATTTGCTGACGCCTTCATCGGAGCCTTCACCGGCAGCAGCCCCGACTGGTTGGCAACCCTGCCCACCAACCCGTGGTACGTGGCCGGGGTCAGGGCGACCCAGGCGGTGGTCGCGGTCGTGTTCGGTTGGCGGGGCAGCCGTGCCGGCGACCAGATCACCCCCCATCGTCCTGGGGTGCTATGCCGCGCTGATGGCGATGTCTGCGGTGGGAATGACAACCGGCTGGCGCTGGCTGGTCTGGGAACCGGAGCCTCTCGGGGCGATGCTGCTGGTCGTGGTGCTGGTGCTGCTGGTCGTGACCAGGGGCAGCGCCGGACTGCACAATGCGCTGGTGGTGGCACTGGTGGTGTGGCTGTACCGGTTCCGGGAAGTGCTCAGCGAACCCACCGCCATCATCGCGGCCGCCGCAGCTGGCAACCTGCTGCTGCTCAGCCTG
>JBMNPP010000175.1:0-5763 GCA_050943675.1 Brooklawnia sp. | reverse complement strand
CCACCGAGCTCGACCAGGCATTGCGCACGGCAACCAGCCTCACCTTTGATCGCATCGACTCTGACGGCTGCCAGTCAACCAACGACACCGTGCTGCTGCTGGCCAACGGGGCAGCCGGGGTACGGCCCGACTCGGCCGAGTTCACCGACCGGCTGGCCAGGCTCTGCTGGAACCTGGCCCGTCAACTCATCGGTGACGCCGAGGGTTCCTCGCACGACATCGCCATCGAGGTCATCAACGCCGCCACTGAACGTGATGCGCTCACCGTGGCCCGTGAGGTCGCGCGCAGCAACCTGTTCAAGTGCGCAATCTTCGGCAACGACCCGAACTGGGGACGGGTGGTCTCGGCCGTCGGGGTCACCGACGCCGCGTTCGAACCCGACCAACTCGATGTGCGCATCAACGGCGTCCAGGTCTGCCGCGCCGGCGGGGTTGGTGAACCCCGCGAGCTCGTCGACCTGGGCCCACGCGAATGCCACGTGCAGGTCGACCTGCACGCCGGTACCCGGGCAGCCACCATCTACACCAATGACCTGACCTACGACTACGTCAAAGAGAACGCGGAGTACAGCACGTGATCACCATCAAGCGCCCCCAGGACCACCAGGCTGCCGTCGCGAAGGCCGGCGTCCTGATCGAGGCCCTGCCCTGGCTGATGGATTATGGCGGCAAGACCGTGGTCATCAAGTACGGCGGCAACGCGATGGTCGACGACGAACTGAAGCTTGCCTTCGCCCAGGACATCGTCTTCCTGCGGCGCTGTGGGGTGAAGGCGGTTGTGGTGCACGGCGGCGGCCCACAGATCAACTCGATGCTGAAGCGGCTCGATATCGCCTCGGAGTTCCGCGGTGGGCTGCGGGTCACCAGCCCCGAGGCAATGGACGTGGTGCGGATGGTGCTGGTCGGGCAGGTCGGCCGTGAGTTGGTCAACCTGATCAACCGGTACGCACCCTTCGCGGTCGGCCTGTCCGGTGAGGACGGCGGGTTGTTCACCGCTGTTCCCAAGACGGTTGAGCTTGACGGTGAAGAGATCGACCTGGGGCAGGTCGGTGACGTGGCCTCGATCAACCCCGATGCGGTGCTCGACCTGATTGAGGCTGGCCGCGTCCCGGTAGTGGCCTCGGTGGCGCCCGGCCCGGGTGAGTTGGTCTACAACATCAACGCCGACACTGCGGCCGGTGCACTGGCCGAGGCGCTGGGTGCCGAGCGGCTGGTCATGCTCACCGATGTGGCGGGACTGTATGCCAACTGGCCCGATTCCGAAGAGGTCATCACCCAGATCAACTCTGCCGAGTTGCATGGCATGCTGCCCAACCTGGAATCGGGCATGCGACCCAAGGTTGAGGCCTGCCTGAGGGCAGTGGACGGCGGGGTTTCGCGGGCGACCATCATCGACGGCCGGGTCACCCACGCGCTATTGCTCGAGATCTTCACAGACGCCGGCATGGGCACCATGGTGACCGCTGGCGATGACGAACAGGAGGGCTGAGGCATGACACAGCACGATTGGCTGGACCGCTACCAGGCCACTTTGATGAACAACTTCGGCATGCCCAAGAGGGTTTTCGTGCGTGGCGAAGGAATAACACTGTGGGACGCTGATGGACGGGCGTATACAGATATGTTCTCGGGCATCGCCGTTGGCGGCCTGGGGCACGCGCACCCGGCCATCATCGAGGCCGTCAGCCGCCAATTGAAGACATTGGGCCACATCAGCAACCTGTTCGCTTCGTCACCCCAGATCGAGTTGGCTGAACGACTGGCCACACTGGCCACTGGTGGGGCCGCCGGCCGCAAAGCACGGGTCTACTTCGCCAATTCAGGTACCGAGGCCAATGAGGCGGCCTTCAAGATCACCCGGCTGACCGGCCGCACCCGGCTGGTCGCCATGGAGGGCTCCTTCCATGGCCGGACGATGGGTGCACTGGCGCTCACCTCAACCGCCCAGTACCGCGAGCCCTTTGAGCCACTACCCGGCGAGGTGACCTTCGTCCCCTATGGCGACCTCGATGCCCTGGCCGCCGCAGTGGACGACCAGACGGCTGCAGTGGTGCTCGAAACCATCCAGGGTGAGTCGGGAGTCACGGTGCCACCGGACGGTTTCCTGCAGGGGGCTCGCCAGATCACCGCAAACCACGGTGCATTGCTGTGGGTGGACGAAGTGCAGACCGGCATCGGGCGATGTGGTGAATGGCTCACCTGCGTGACCGACGGCGGCGAGCCAGACTTGATCACCCTGGCCAAGGGCCTGGGCAATGGCGTTCCGATTGGGGCCTGCATCGCGCTGGGGCCCAGTGCTGAATTGCTCACGCCAGGCAGCCATGGAAGCACCTTCGCGGGCAACCCGATCTCGGCTGCGGCAGGGTTGGCGGTCCTCGATGTGATCGAGGATGAACAATTGCTGGGCCGCGCCCGTGCCGCGGGAGACCACCTCGTCCAGGCGGTGCTCGGCATGGGTCACCCGCAGATCACCGGAATCCGCGGCCGCGGCCTGTTGCGCGGGATCGAGCTGGCTGACCCGATCGCCGCGCAGGTCGGCGAGGCGATGCTGGATGCGGGCTGGATCATCAATGCACCACGTCCGGGGATCCTGCGGCTGGCGCCGCCGCTGATCATCACCGACTCGACAATCGACGAGTTCTGTTTGGTGCTTGGCCGGACCCTCGACCAGGTCAGCACAGATGAGTGAAGAGCCCGCGCCGCGCACGTCCTCGCGGGTCGCCCGTCAGGCCCTCATCATCGAGTTGATCCAGCACCATGAGATCGGCTCACAGGCCGAACTTGCAGAGTTGCTGGCGGTGGACGGCATCACTGTCAGCCAGGGCACCTTGAGCAAGGACCTGCTCGAGATCGGGGCTGTGCGGGTGCGCAACGCCGCAGGTATCCTTGTTTATGCGCCGCCGGCTACAGACATCGCCTCTGCACACGCCGCCTATGAGTCCCGGTTGGCCCGCATCTGCGCCGAGGTCCTGGTTTCGGCCGGTGCCTCGGCGAACCTGGCAGTGCTGAAGACCCCGCCGGGTGCCGCCCAGTACTTCGCCTCGGTCATCGACCGGGTCGCCAATCCTGCCATCCTTGGCACCATCGCTGGCGACGACTCGGTGCTGGTTATCGCCCAGGACCCTGATGGTGGCCAGGAGTTGGCTGACTGGTTCACGGGCCTGGCCGTCGGCACCGAGACTGGTGTGCGGAATTGACGTCAGGTGCGCAATGATGGGGCGGTGAGCGAGCGCAGCGACGACCGGGCCGGCCAGCACAATGAAGGTCTTCTGTGGGGAGGTCGATTCGCTGGTGGGCCTGCGGACGCGATGTTCGCACTGTCGGTGTCGACCCAATTCGATTGGCGGCTGGCGCTGGACGACCTCGATGGTTCCATCGCCCACGCCGGGGCACTGCATTCGGCAGGCCTGCTCACTGACGAGCAGCACACCCAAATGGTTGAGGCGCTCCATGACCTGCGCGCCGATGTCGAGGCTGGACGAGTCGGCCCGGCGCCGACCGACGAGGACGTGCACGGTGCGCTGGAACGCCTGCTGGTGGAACGGGTCGGTCCGGACCTGGGTGGCCGGTTGCGGGCTGGACGCTCGCGCAATGACCAGATCGCGACGCTGATCCGCCGCTGGCTACGCCGCGAGCTCAAGCTGATCGCCCTCGATCTGCTCTTGGTCATCGATGCGCTGCGCAGCCAGGCAGAGGACCACCTGGGTGCCGTCATGCCTGGCCGCACCCACCTGCAATCCGCGCAACCGGTACTCCTCAGCCACCACCTGCTCGCTCATGCCTGGCCGCTGCTGCGCGATATCGACCGGCTGGGCAACCTGGACGCACGTGCGGCAGTCAGCCCCTACGGCTCGGCAGCACTGGCCGGGACCGCACTGGGGCTTGATCCCGAACAGGTTGCCAGCGAGCTGGGTTTCAGCTCATCGGTGGCCAATTCGATCGACGGCACAGCGGCCCGTGACCTGATCAGCGAGGCATGCTACGTGCTGGCACAGATCGGTGTTGACCTGTCCCGGCTGGCCGAGGACGTGATCATCTGGGTGACCCCGGAGTTTGGGTTCGCAGAGCTGGACGACGCCTGGTCGACCGGGTCGAGCATCATGCCCCAGAAGAAGAACCCTGATGTGGCCGAGCTCGCCCGCGGCAAGGCTGGCAGGCTGATCGGCAATCTCACCGGACTGCTGGCCACCTGCAAGGGGCTGCCGCTGGCCTACAACCGCGACCTGCAAGAGGACAAGGAACCCCTGTTTGATTCGGTCGACCAATTGCATGTGCTGTTGCCTGCGGTGGCCGGCATGGTGGGCACCCTGCGGTTCAACACCGAGCAGATGGCCCACGCCGCGCCACGCGGATTCTCGTTGGCCACCGATATGGCCGATTGGCTGGTGCGGCGCGGCGTCCCCTTTGCCCGGGCCCACGACATAGCTGGTGCTGCAGTGCAATTCTGCGAAGAGCGCGGCCTTGAGCTGTCCGGGTTGACCACGGACCACCTCGGCCAGATCGCTGATGAACTGGACGCTGGCGTGCTCGAGGTCCTCACCGTCGCTGGTTCGGTTGCTGCCCGCAATGGCCGGGGCGGTACCGCCCCCGAGCAGGTGCAGTTGCAGTTGGCAGAGCTTGATGAGCAGGTCGAGGCGACCCGAGTGTGGGCCTCGGGCAACCCCACACCGCGACGCCGCGCCCGGGGCACCAGGGCCAGGCGTGGCCAGGCCCGACGCGCGGAGTGATCTTCCCTGGGCATGCGAACACGGTTCTGGGGGCCCACGCCTCGCCGCTAGGCTGGCCGGGTGAATGCTCTGCTCGACGATCTCATGTGGCGTGGCTTTGTGGAGACCTCCACCGACCCGCGCGTCCTGGCTGCCCACCTCGATGAGGGCCCGATCTCGTCCTATGTCGGTTTCGATCCGACTGCGGCGAGCCTGCATATCGGGCACCTGGTGCAGCTGCTGGTCGCGCGGCGCATCCAGGAGGCCGGCCACCGTCCGGTGCTGCTGGTTGGCGGTGCGACAGGTCTGATCGGTGATCCCAAGGACACCGGTGAGCGCACGATGAATGACATCGAGGTCGTCCACGAGTGGGCCGATCGGTTGCAGGGCCAGGTCAGTCGCTACGTCAGTTTCGACGGTGACAATGCCGCCCTGGTGGTGAACAACTATGAGTGGACCTCGCAGTTGTCGACCCTGGATTTCCTGCGTGATGTGGGCAAGCACTTCCCGGTCAACCGGATGCTGGCCCGCGACGTGGTCGCCCGCCGGCTGGAGGCCGGGATCAGTTACACCGAGTTTTCGTATGTGCTGTTGCAGTCGATGGATTACCGCGAGCTCTACCGGCGGCACGGAGTCACATTGCAGACCGGAGCCCAGGACCAGTGGGGCAATATCACCGCCGGTATCGACTTCATCCGGCGCACCGAGCAGGCCAGCGTCCACGGTCTGGTGACCCCGCTATTAACCAAGGCGGACGGCACCAAGTTCGGCAAGACCGAGTCAGGCACTGTCTGGATCGATCCCGAACTCACCTCACCGTTCGCGTTCCACCAGTTCTGGCTGAATTCCGAGGACGCCAAGGTGATCGAGTACCTGAAGATCTTCACCTGGCGTGGTCGTGACGAGATCAATGAGCTTGCCGAACAGACCAGGCAACGTCCGCAACTGCGGGCTGCCCAGCGGGCACTGGCCGACGACATCACTGACCTCGTACACGGGCGGGCCGAGCGGGAGGCGGCCGAGCTGGCCGGCCAGGCGCTGTTCGGACGCGGTGAAT
>JBMNPP010000174.1:0-5905 GCA_050943675.1 Brooklawnia sp. | reverse complement strand
TGGTGGGCGTGGTCGAGCGCGTCGAATGCCTGAGCGCTGGTTGCGGGGTGGGTCCAGTCTGGTTGGTCTGGTGGGTCGACGTGGGGTGGGGGTAGGTCCCCGGGGGTGTGGGTCATGGCTCTATTGTATTCGATCACACCCGCGAAACAAGGGTAAACCACCTAGATAATGGTACTTTCTTGTGAAACTGCTGGGCCCGATCTTCTCGCAGCGGGGCACGGCAAGTGCGGGTCGGCTGGGCGAACCGTACGGTTGGCCGTAGTCTGCGTTCGTGATCATTCGACCGCTGCTCGCCCGCGCTTTCTGGGCGCTCTCCGGCTACCGACTGCGCTCCGAGCCGTTGCCTGAGGGCCCGGCGGTGCTGATCGGCGCCCCGCACACCACCAACTGGGATTTCGCGTTCATGCTCGCGATCTGCTGGCCGCAGGGCGTCTCGCCGTCCTGGCTCGGCAAGAAATCCCTGTTCAAGCCACCCTTCGGCGCTCTGGTACGTGCCCTGGGCGGCATCTCGGTCGACCGGGCGAACCCTGCCGGTCTGGTCGAGCAGATCGGTGACCAGGTGAAACAGGGCGGGCGCCATCTGGTGATCGCGCCTGAGGGCACCCGGGGCAAGGGCGAGTACTGGAAGTCCGGCTTCTACCGCATCGCCCGACACGCCGATATCCCTGTAGTGCTGGGCTACGTCGATTCGGTCACCCGCACAGCTGGGGTGGGGCCCGCGATCCACCTGAGCGGTGATCCTGCCGCAGACATGGACCGCATCCGCGAGTTCTACGCCGACAAGCAGGGCGTGCACCCCGCCAACCGCACCGAACCCCGGCTGCGTTCGGAACGGTCGCAGCCCGACTGATCGGGAGTTACTGCAGGGCAGAGGTGAGGCGGGTCAGGGCGTCCAGCACCTTTCCGCCGAGCGGGCGGGCCGCCCATTCCTCGGCATCGAGCCGACGGCTCCGGGCGCGGTAATGGTCCTCGACGATACGCATCTGGTCGGCGAATTCCCGGCTGCGCACCAGCACCGACAATTCCATATTCAGGCTGAACGAGCGGATATCCATATTGCTCGAACCGATCACCGCCACGTCCTCGTCGATCGTGAAGTGCTTGGAGTGCAGCACCGTTGGTGCCCGGTACAGCCAGATCGCCACTCCGGCCTCAAGAAGGTCGGCATAGTAGGAGCGCTGGGCATGCCCGACCATCCATTGGTCCGCGATCTCGGAGACGAACAGTTCGACATCCAGGCCGCGCGATGCCGCCGTGACCAGGGCGAGCATTGTAGATTCGTCCGGCACGAAATATGGGCTGGTGATGCTGATCCGGCGCCTGGCGTTGTGGATCAGCATCACGAACAGTTTCAGGTTGTTGTCGTTCTCGAAACTCGGCCCGCTCGGGATCACCTGCGCATCGATGTTGCGCACCGTCCCCGGCAGTGCCCCACCCGGCTCGGGGGCGGCGCGGGGCTCGACGCGCAGCCGTTCATTGGTCTCGCTGTACCAGTCAGTGGCGAAGACTGCGTCCAGTTCACCGACGATCGGGCCCTCAAGGCGCACCATCAACTCCAGCCAGTGCAGCCCGCGCTTGACGTTCCTGGGTTTCAGGTAGGAGTCATCGATCAGGTTCTGCGAACCGGTGTAACCCACCAGCCCGTCAACCACCACCAGTTTGCGGTGGTTCCGCAGGTCGGGACGCTGCCACTGCCCGCGCCAGGGCCGCAAGGGCAGCATCGGCTGCCACTGCGCGCCCATCTGCCGCAGTGCCTTCAGGGTTGAGCGGCGATTGGGCAGCATGAGGCCCGAGACGAAGTCGGAGAGCACCCGCACGGTGACCCCGCGCTCAACCGCTCGGGCAAGCGCATCAAAGAACGGGGTAGTGGTGTGGTCGCGCACCAGGATGTAGAACTCGACGTGTACGAACTGCTCTGCCGCGTCGATGTCGGCGATCATGGCATCCAGGCTGCCCTGGTAGTCCTCGATCAGTGCTGCGGTGCTGCTGCCAACCATCGGTAGTGCGCCCAGTTGCTGGTTCAGGGTGATCGCGGTGTCCAGCCAATCGGGCTGCCCCGGGCCGGCGACGTGCTCGGTAACTCCGGAACGCTCGAGCATCAACTGGTTGACCTCGCGCTGCTTGTCACGGCGCGCCTTCGGCAACCGGCCGAACCCGATCAGGAAGAACGCGAGCACGCCGAGGACGGGGATGAAGATGATCGCCAGGATCCACGCGATCGCTGTGGCGGGTTTGCGGTGCAGCGAAATCACCACCGCGAAGACGAACCCCAACGCGACGTGCGCGACCGTTGCCACAATGCTGAGGATCTCGTAGAGCGTCATTCGGCAGCACCCCCCCTGCCAGAACGGTACTGGCAACGCACCTGCCTGCGTGCTCGAAAGTGCAAACCCGCACAAATCGCAAGCTGAGCAGTCTTTGGTCGCCTAGCATTGCTTGCAATGCAGCAATCGTCCAGCCCGCAAGCGCACTTAAGTGCAGCACCGGAGGTGCTGTCGATGTTGCGTGCTGCCGAGCTGTACTACTACGAGGACCAGACCCACGCCCAGATTGCAGAACAACTGGGCACCTCACGCTGGACTGTCGGCCGGCTGCTCGACCGGGCGCGCCGAAGCGGCATCGTGCGCATCACCATCGAACACCCGCTGGCCCGGCACCACCACCTCGAGATGCAACTCAAGGCGCAGTTCGGGGTGCGCGAGGCGATCGTGGTGCCCAGCCAGTCAGACACCGACGTCACGCTGCAGGCGGTTTGCCGGGCGGCGGCCGACCACCTCAGCGCGCTGCGGCCACGCCCCCAAAGCCTGGGTGTGTCGTGGGGACGCACCACATCGCGCCTGGCGGCCCTGCTCAACCATGGTTGGGCACCTCAGGTCACCGTCATCCAGACCAACGGTGGTCTGGCCCTGGACGGGGCAGACCACGTCGGGATGGCACTGCGGGTCATCGCCGAGCGTGGGCCGGGACGGGCCCGGATGATGCCGGCGCCCACGATTTTGCAGTCCGCCGCACTGGCCAGCCAACTGCGTCGCGACCCGGCCGTCGCTACCACCCTTGAACTGGCTGCCAATGCCCGCACCATCGTCTTCTCGCCCGGCTCGGCGACGTCGGCGTCGGTGCTCGTCGACTCCGGATACCTGGACGCTGACGAAGTGAACCGGCTTCAGGGTCTGGGCGTGGTGGGCGATGTGCTGAGCCACTTCATCGACGCGGACGGCCAGGTGGCAGACGCTGACCTGGATGCCCGCACCATTTCGATCAGCCTGGACGCCCTGCGGGCCTGCCCGAACGCCATCGCAGTGGTCTCCGGGCCAGAGAAGGCGGCAGTTGCGCGAGCCATCATGACCGCTCAACTGTGCACGACCATCATCATCGACGCAGAACTGGCCAGTGCAGCACTGCTGGCAAGCGACACAACCGGCGGATAAACAACAAGGAGAAATCATGGCAAAGATTGCGATGCTCGGCGCTGGCATCATGGCCACCGCGCTGACCTGGCCGCTCACCGACAACGGGCACACCGTCGCCCTGGTCGGCACCCACCTGGACGAGGACATCGTCGAGTCGATCCAGACCACTGGTGTGCACCCCAACCTCGACCTAAAGGTCAACGAGGGTGTCACTGCCTACCAGCTGGCCGATGCTGCCGAGGCGTTCGAGGGCGCCGACCTGGTGATGAGCGGTGTCAACAGCTTCGGTGTCGACTGGGTCGCCAGGGAACTCAAGAAGCTCGTCAAGCCAGGAACGAAGATCCTGTCGATCACCAAGGGGATGCAGGCCGACGAGGACGGCACCCTGCACATCCTGCCCAACGTGATCCGCCGCGAATTCGGCGAGGAACTGGCCGGTCAGTGCCAGTGGGCAGCCATCACTGGCCCCTCGATCGCCGGTGAACTGGCCGTCCGTCACGACACCTGCGTGGTCTTCTGCAGCGAGGACGACGAATACGTCAAGTGGGTCGCCGACCTGTTCCGCACCGACTACTACCACGTGTGGACCACCACCGACTTCATCGGTGCCGAGGTGGCCGCGGCTGCCAAGAATATCTACGCCTTCGGGGGTGGCTTCGCCGGCGGCATCCTCGATGCGCAGGGCAAGACCGAGGATCGCTACGTCATGCACAACTACACTGCGGCGCTATTCGCCCAGGGTGCCACCGAACTCCGCCAGTTCATCAAACTGCTCGGCGGCGACCCGGTCACCAGCGAGGGCCTGTGCGGCGTTGGTGACCAGTTCGTCACCACCATGGGCGGCCGCAACGTGCGGGCCGGACGCTATGTGGGCTCGGGGGTGCCGTTCTCGGAGGTGCGCGACAACCTGATGAAGGGCGTCACCCTGGAAGGTGTGGCGGCCATCCGGGTGGTCGGTGCAGCCCTCAAGCCGCTCACCGAGCGCGGCGTGATCGCACCGGAGGACTTCCCGTTCTGCCGTTACCTGTACCAGATCATCGCCGAGGACGCCCCGCTGAAGATGCCCTGGCACCTGTTCTTCGGCGGCGAGAAGTAGTCAAAGCCCGGTTCAGATCCAGCGGGCCAGCCTGTCGAAGGCCTCGCTGATCTGTTCGCCCGAGCCCGCCGTGCTGATGCGGACATAGCGGCTGCCATCAGTCGGTGAGGCCGGGCCCGGACGCACCGGCGCGAAATCGATACCCGGGGTCACCACCACACCGATCTCGTCCAGGGCCCGCAGGGCCCACTGCTTCGAGTCATCGGTCAGGTGCGAGATCTCGGGATAGACGTAGAAGGCCCCGTCAGGGATGACCGTCTGCCGCACCCCGATCTCGGGCAGCCGGGACAGCACCAGATCGAGGTTGTCGCGGTACTTCACGACGTGGGCGTCCAGTTCGGCGCTCGCTTCAGGGCTGAGGGCCGCGACTGCCGCCAACTGCGACAGGGTCGGGGTCGACAGGTTCAGGTTGCCCAGCAGTAACTCGATGGGCCGGGCCAGCGCTTCCGGGACGGCCAGCCAGCCGACCCGCCAACCTGTCATGCAGTAGTACTTGCTGAACGACCCCACCGCGACGTGGTCATTTGAGCTTTGCAGCACCGATGCGCAGGGCTTGCCGAAGGTGATGCCGTGGTAGATCTCGTCACTGAGCAGCAAGGTGTCGTTGGCGCTGCACCAGGCGGCCAACTCGGCCAGCCGGTCCGGCTCGATGATGGTGCCGGTCGGGTTCGACGGTGAGGCCACGATCAACCCGGCAGGCGGGGTGGGCAGCGCGTCCAGCATCGCCACGGTCGGCTGGAAGCGGGTATCGGGTCCGCAATCCAGCTCGACCACCCGGCAACCCAGGCTGCCCAGTACATTTCGGTAGGCAGGGTAGCCGGGCCGGGTCATCGCCACGGTGTCACCGGCCTCGAAGGCGGCCAGCATCACTGCCGTGAACGCGGCCGACGACCCGGTGGTCACCAGGATGCGGCCCGGATCAACCTCGACACCGTAGACGTCCTGATAGTGCCCAGCGATCGCTTCGCGCAGCGACGGAACCCCATTGGCGTCGGTATAACCCAGCGCGGCCCCACTGCTCAGGGCCTCGACGGCGGCCTGCCGCACCACGGCCGGCGCCCCATCGGCCGGCTGGCCCAGGCACAGCGAGATCACGTCCATGCCGGTGGCCGCCCGCTTCTGGTTGGCCAGCTTCAGCAACTCCATTGCGTAGAAGGGCTCCACCTGGCCGCGCCGCGAGATTCTCATGCCACCGATCCTCCCACCGGTTGGGTGATGCCGTTGGATACCCCCGGGTGAGGCCTGTCAAGGGGCGACCGATACCCTTACAGGCATTGCGTAAATACGATGGTCTTGGTAGAAATGAGACCAGGGTCAGATCCGATGTGGACCTGGGTCTGATTCGCAGAGTCGCGGAGGAGGGGTTACGTGATGAAAATCGTCAAGTCCCTGTGGCGCG
>JBMNPP010000173.1:0-5982 GCA_050943675.1 Brooklawnia sp. | reverse complement strand
ATCGTGGCGGGACGCCACATCCACATGAGCCCGCAGCGTGCAGCCGAGCTCGGCCTGGTCCACGAGGACCGCGTCAGCGTGCTGTTCGGCAGTGAGCGTGGCGCCCGGCTCGACAATTTCCTGATCCGGGTCAAGGACTCCTATGTCCCTGAACTGCACCTGGACACCGACGAGGGCAATGCGGTCGGCGCCCGGACCGGTGACTGGGCCACGATCTGCGTGCCGAAGAGGTAACAACGATGACAGCCCGTGCCCCGCTGAAGCGGTTCGCCCAATTGGTGCGAACCGGTCAGGTCGACCCTGCCGAAGGAGAACTTCGGCTCGGCGTCGACCTGGGCACGGCCAATATCGTGCTCGCAGTCACCGACAGCGCCAACCGCCCGGTCGCCGGTGGCTGGCGCCACGCCTCGGTGGTCCGCGACGGAATCGTGGTCGACTGGCTTGGTGCGGTGCAGGCCGTGCAGGCCATCCGCAGTCAACTCGAATCAAGCCTGCGGACACGTTTCGAGCGGGCTGCAGTCGCTGTCCCGCCGGGCATGGACGCCGGCACCATCAAGGTCTTCACCAATGTGCTGGAGGCCTGCAATCTCGACCCGGACGAGGTCGTCGACGAACCGGTGGCAGCAGCCACTGCCCTGGGCATGACCGATGGCGCAGTCATCGACATCGGTCACGGCACCACCGGGGTTTCGGTGATGCGCGAACGCCAGGTGGTCCATTCGACCGATGAGGCCACCGGCGGGCACCACATGACCCTGGTGCTGGCTGGTGCGCTCAAGATCGACTACGACCAGGCCGAGAAATACAAGGTAAACAAGAAGAACGAGGCAGTGGTCTTCGTGACGGTACGTCCGACACTGGAAAAGATGGCCACCATCGCCGCCGAGGCACTGCAGGGCCACGACCCCGAGAAGATCGTGCTGGTCGGCGGCGCAAGCTCGTTCCCGGGTGCGCCCGGGGTATTCAGCGACGTGCTGGGACGCAAGGTGATCCGCCCCGGAGAACCGCTCTTCCCCACACCGCTGGGCACTGCGATGCGGAGGCAGCCATGAACGAAACCGAACTCAGGGAGCTGATCAGGAGCGTGGTGAACGAAATCCTGGCCAGGGAGCAACCCACCAAT
This sequence comes from Brooklawnia sp., assembly GCA_050943675.1. Taxonomy (GTDB): domain Bacteria; phylum Actinomycetota; class Actinomycetes; order Propionibacteriales; family Propionibacteriaceae; genus Brooklawnia. The sequence continues at coordinate 4,859 of JBMNPP010000173.1, read as the reverse complement.
GCGCTGGTGCTGTTCACCGGTGCCCTGCTTGGCTTCGAGGCATCCCTGGATTCACTGGCGGCGCTGAAGCCGCACGTCAACCTGGACTGGACGCAGACCCCCTCAGCCGAGCGGGTACTCGACCAGCAGCGCATCGCAGCCGTCGGCATGACACCGGTCCGCAACTCGCTCGTGCAGGGCCACGACATGCTGATCATCCCGACCCTGACGGTGAACATGGTCGCCAAGGTCGTGCACGGCATCGGTGACTGCCTGGCCTCGAACGTGCTGTCAGAGTTCGTCATGAGCAACAAACCGGTGGTGGTGGCGGTCAACGCCGCCTGCCCGGACCATTCCGACAAGCGGGGCTGGTTCCCGCACATGCCCGAGGGCTACGCCCAGGTGTTGCGCACCAACCTGACCACGCTGAAGTCATTCGGGGTGCGGCTGTCGACCGCCGAGAAGCTCGACCAGACCGTACTGAAGGTGGTGCGCGGCGGCCATGGGTCCGCACCGCAGGTCGAACCGGCGGCCCCAGCCACAGCCGAGGTCTGCCCCGAGCGTGTCATCACGGCCACGACGATCTGGCGGATGAGCCCGGGTAGCCACGTCCAATTCATGCCAAATGCGATCATCACCGACCGGGCCAAGGATGAGGCCGCGGCGGCTGGGATCACCTGGGAACAAAGGAGCTGACATATGTACCTGTCCAGGGTGATCGGCACTGTGGTGTCGACCAGCAAGGATGAGCGGCTGGTTGGGTTCAAGCTGCTGCTGACCCGCCGCCTCGACGTGGCCGGCGAGATCACCGGCCTGCCCGAGGTCTGCGTCGACACGGTCGGCGCCGGCACCGGCGAGGTCGTCATCATCACCAAGGGGTCGAGTGCGCGGTTCGCCGCCGACCGGCGGGAATCACCGGTCGATGCCACCATCGTGGGCATCGTCGACACTGTCGAAGTAGAAGGGTGAGTTGAGTGCCTGCCATCTACACCCGCACCGGTGACAAGGGCGACACCGGGCTGTTCGGTGGCTCCCGAGTCACCAAGGACAGCCTGCGTGTCGAGGCGTACGGCACGGTCGACGAGGCCAATGCTGCGCTCGGCGTGGCCAAGGCGGGCCTGCCGCGGGGCGAGTGGCGTGACCGCATCCACCAGGTGCAGCACCGCCTGTTCGTGCTGGCCGCCGAATTGGCCAGCGACGCCAAGGGCGCCGAGATCCTGGCCGGCAAGATCTCGGCCGACGACATCGTGGTACTCGAGCAACTGATCGATGACTGCCTGGCCATCACCGGCCCGCAGCGCGCCTTCGTGGTGCCCGGTCGTGACGAACGCTCGGCGGCCTTCCACTTCGCCCGCACCGTGGTGCGCCGGGCCGAGCGTCGTACGCTCACCCTGGCCGATACCGAACCGGTGCGTCCCGAGTTGGTGAAGTTCCTCAACCGGTTGTCGGACGCGGTCTACATGATGGCCCGGCTGTGCGAGCACTGGGCCGACCTGGACCGCATCGAGGTGATCGTCCGCCAGGCAGTCGCCAATGCGCTTGGCACCCCGGATGCTGCCGCACCAGCCAGCGGCCGGCTCGACCTTGCCACAGCCAAGGCCCTGGCCGAGGCAGCCGAGTACAAGGCCGGCCAAATGGGGGTGCCGATCGTATTCGCTGCCGTGGACGCAGCCGGCAACCAGATCCTGCTGCACCGCATGGCTGATTCACTGCTGGCCAGCATCGACATCGCCATCAACAAGGCATGGAGTTCGGCGGCCTTCAAGCAACCCACAGCACAGCTGGGTGATGCAGCCGCTGGTCCCCTGCCGGGGCTGGCCGACGGCAACCAGGGCCGCGTGGTGCTCTTCGGCGGCGGCCTGCCGGTTTTCGAGGACGGCACCATCGCCGGTGGCCTGGGTGTATCCGGCGGAACAGTCGAAGAAGACATCGAAATACTTACCTACGCCATGACAAAAGTGTTGGGAGACAACTGATGAGCATCGATACCGCAAAGCTGGAGGAGACCATCCGCCGCGTCCTGGCAAAGCTGCCAGCCGACCAGGTGGCCGATGCAGGCTCGGCAACCACTGGCGACGGTGTGTTCGCCGACATGGATTCCGCGATCACTGCCGCCGCCAAGGCCTACAGGGAATACCTGGGCCGCTCGATGGCTGATCGCCGGCGCTATGTCGAGGCGATCCGGGAATGCATGCTCAAGCCCGAACACCTGGACTTCATGAGCACCCAGGCCGTCCTGGAGACCGGCATGGGCGATGTGGCGCACAAATACCTGAAGAACAAGGTCGCCGCGCAGGGAACCCCCGGCACTGAGGACCTGGTGACCGAGGCCTGGTCGGGCGACGACGGGCTGACCACTGTCGAATACTCGCCCTACGGCGTCATCGGTGCGATCACCCCGACCACCAATCCCACCGAGACCATCACCTGCAACACCATCGGCATGCTGGCGGCCGGCAATTCGGTGGTCTTCAGCCCGCACCCGCGGGCCAAGAACCTGTCGCTGTGGCAGGTGCGCAAGATCAACCAGGCGCTGCGGTCGGTCGGCGCACCCGACAACCTCGTGGTGACGGTTACCGAGCCGTCCATCGATAACACCAACAAGATGATCAGCCACCGCGACGTGCGGATGATCGTGGCCACCGGTGGCCCCGGCATCGTCAAGACGGTGCTCAGCTCGGGCAAGAAGGCGATCGGCGCTGGTGCCGGTAACCCGCCCGTGGTGGTGGACGCGACCGCCGACCTCGACCACGCAGCCAAGTGCATCGTCGACGGCGCCAGCTTCGACAACAACCTGCCGTGCACTGCCGAGAAGGAGTGCATCGCGGTTGATGCGATCACCGACCTGCTGAAGTTCAAGATGACCCAGCACGGCGCCTACGAGGTGAGCACCGAGCAGGCCTACCAGCTGATCGACCTGGTCATCGGCGAGCGCGGCCCGAAGACCGAATGGGTGGGCAAGCCCGCCAGCCAGATCCTTGAGGCGATCGGTGTGCAGCCCCCGGTGGGCGTGCGGCTGATCATCGCCGAGGTCGGTGCTGATTGCCCGCTGGTGGTCAAGGAGCTGATGATGCCGATCCTGGGCATCGTCCGGGTGCCTGACGTCGATACCGCCATTGACCTGGCCGTCGAGCTTGAGCACGGCAACCGGCACACCGCGATCATGCACTCCAAGGACGTCAACAAGCTGACCGAGATGGGCAAGCTGATCCAGACCACGGTGTACGTGAAGAACGGCCCGTCGTATGCCGGCATCGGGATCGGCGGCGAGGGCTACCCGACCTTCACCATCGCCGGGCCCACCGGTGAGGGCCTGACCAGTGCCCGCAGTTTCGCCCGCAGGCGCCGCTGCACACTGGTCGGTGCACTGAGTGTGCGATGAACGCACCGATCAGGATCGCGATCACCGGGGCGGCCGGGCAGATCGGCTACTCGCTGGTCTACCGGATCGCCGCCGGTGACCTGTGCGGCGATCGACCGGTCGAACTGCGGCTGCTCGAGTTGCCGCAGGCGGTCAAGGCCCTGGAGGGCGTGGCCATGGAACTGGACGATTGCGCGTTTGCCAACCTGGCCGGTATCGAGATCGGTGATGACGCCAACCACGTCTTCGACGGAGCCAATATCGCCCTGCTGGTCGGCGCGATGCCCCGCAAGGCCGGCATGGAGCGCTCTGACCTGTTGGGGGCCAACGGCCAGATCTTCGCAGCCCAGGGACGCGCCCTGGCCCACTCGGCGGCCTCCGACCTGCGCGTGGTGGTCACCGGAAACCCGGCCAATACCAACGCCTACATCGCCTACCACAACGCTGATGGTGTGCCCCGCGAACGGTTCTCGGCGCTGACCAGGCTCGACCACAACCGAGCGGTGGCGCTGCTGGCGAAGAAGGCACGACGTGGCCCCGGCGACATCAGCCGGATGACCATCTGGGGCAACCATTCGGCCACCCAGTACCCCGATGTGTTCAACGCCCGCATCTGTGGCCGGCCGGCAGCCGACTGGATCGCCAACGACGCCTGGATCAATTTCGACTTCATTCCGCAGGTCGCCAGGCGTGGTGCCGCTGTCATCGCGGCCCGCGGCTCATCCAGTGCGGCCTCGGCAGCCAACGCGACCATCGAGCATGTCCGTGACTGGTTCGATGGCACTCCCGCCGACGACTGGACCAGCATGGGCATCGTCTCGGACGGCTCCTATGGCGTCGCCGAGGGCCTGGTGTCGTCCTTCCCGGTGACCACCAGGGCTGGCAACCACTGCATTTGGCAGGGGCTGCCCATCAGCGCCTTCGCTCAGGCGAAGATCGACGTCTCAATCGCAGAGCTCCAGGCCGAGGCAGACACCGTCCGATCGCTCGGTTTCGTCCGCTGAACACATGAGAGCCCCGGGGAAGCACCCCGGGGCTCTACTTTTCTTCGGGTCAGATCATCGGCGAGAGTCAGCTGTCGAACGCTGCACAGACCGTTGGATAGGGCTGGCAGCGCGTTCCGCATCGAATGTGCGGTCGACGATTCGCACGGTTTCACTGGCCTGCATCGCGGCATTCAACACCGCGGACCAAGACTTCACGTCAGGACGCTGGCGCAGTAGCTGCCGGCGCTCACGTTCAGTCATGCCTCCCCAGACGCCCCATTCAATACGGTTGTCAAGGGCTTCAGCGAGGCACTGGGCGCGGACCGGGCAACCCATGCAAATCGACTTCGCGCGCTTTTGATCCTTCCCTTCAGGAAACAGGGCATCGTTCATACCTCTGCACTTGGCCAACAGTGGCCAGTCCTCGGGGTCAGGCACGAACCTCAAGTCGCGCTCCTTCCTTGGGCGGGTACCGCCAAACCTACACCCGAAGCTGCCAAGATCGAAACCACCCCTTCGGGTTGGCTTGGTCG
>JBMNPP010000172.1:0-5987 GCA_050943675.1 Brooklawnia sp. | reverse complement strand
CCGAACGCGTTGCGGCTGGCCTCAAGGAGTTCGATATCGACTGGGAGCAGTTCACCGGCTGCCGGGATGGAACCGACATTCTTGTGCGCCATCGAGATCGACCGGTTGACCAGGTTGCCCCATTCAGTGGCCAGTTCGGTGTTGTTGCGACGCACGAATTCGTCCCAGGTGAAGTCGGTGTCACGCGATTCGGGGCCGGCCACCGCGATGTAGTAGCGCAGCGGGTCGGGCCCGAATTCGCGCAGGAAGTCACCGACGTAGATCACGTGACCGTGCGTGGTGTCGACCTTGGAGCCACGCATGGTCAGGAACTCACTAGAAACCACCTCGGTGGGCAGGTCGAGCACCTTGAACCACTCGCTGGGCGTACCGCCGCGGCTGCCGGCACCGTTGACGCCAAGGAGCATGGACGGCCAGATCACCGAGTGGAAGACAATGTTGTCCTTGCCCATGAACATGTAGCAGCGGGCGTTGCCGTCGTTCCACCACTTGCGCCAGGCCTGTGGGTCACCGGTCCGCTTTGCCCACTCGATGCTGGCCGACAGGTAACCGGTGACAGCATCGAACCAGACGTAGATGCGCTTCAGGTCTTCGTCGGCCCAGCCCTCGACAGGAATCCGAACACCCCAGTCGAGGTCGCGGGTGATCGCTCGCGGCTTGAGTTCCTTGGCGTAGTTGTACGAGAAGTTCAGGACGTTGGGCCGCCAGTCGGTGCGCGAATCCAGCCAGCTCATCAGCTCTTCGGCCAACGCTGGCAGGTCCAGGAAGAAATGACTGGTTTCACGGAATTCCGGAACTTCACCATCGACGCGGCTGTGCGGGTTGATCAGGTCGATCGGATCGAGCTGGTGGCCGCAGTTGTCGCACTGGTCGCCACGGGCATAGGCGAATCCGCACAGCGGACAGGTGCCCTCGATGTAGCGGTCGGGCAGTGTGCGGCCGGTGGACGGTGAGATGGCACCCATCTGGGTTTCCTCGACGATGTAGCCATTGGCGTGCAGCCTGGCGAACATCTCCTGCACCACCTCAGCGTGGTTCCGGGTGGTGGTGCGGGTGTAGAGGTCGTAGCTGAGGCCCAGCCCCTGCAGGTCATCCACGATGATGCCGTGGTACTTGTCTGCGGCCTGCTGCGGTGACAGACCCTCGGCCTCGGCCTTTACCTGGATAGCGGTGCCGTGCTCGTCCGAACCCGACACCAGGAGCACATCGTGGCCCGACATTCGCATGTACCGCGCAAAGACGTCCGAAGGCACGCCAAAACCTGAAACGTGACCGATATGACGAGGCCCATTGGCGTAGGGCCAGGCAGCGGTAGCAAGAATGTGAGCGCACATGGGGAGCAGTCTAGTGGTCCCCCAGATGGCCAATAGCCAAGCCTCGGGGCTTGGCGTTGACCCACCCCGGCCTATCGACATCCTCACCCACGGGGCCGCCACTGGCCATCCAATGTGGCGGCCATCACCAGGACGCTCCTGAGCGGTTTGCAATCAGCGTTCTACTAGGATTAACGTCTGGTCTTGCTGGTTTGTTGACGCATCAGTGCTTGCCGTGAGCACCCCACGTATGCGGTCGATTGTCTTGTTGAACCGCCCCAGGTTCGATGCCGCTTCCTTTCGAGTTGGGAGGACGGCGTCATGTCGAAGATGATTGATCCCGCGTTGCGTGAGCGAACTATCACCTGAACTCGAACCCGCCAGTCTTCGACACCACATCGACACCAAGCGTGGCCCATCACCGACCAGGCCAGCACCCGGCTACTCGGGTACCTCCCAGATCAACACCAGGTTGATGCCCTTGTTGGAATCGGTGGCCTGGAATGAGTGCAGCCGCCAACCGTTCTTGCTGCCCGCATCGAGCAGTGGCTGGATGCCCCGCTCAATGCGGTCCTCGGCGTCAGCGAACATCCCCGCCTTGATCGTGCGGTTCTGGATCTTGTATTTCGGCATGCACTCAGCCTGTCAGCATTCCCGGTGTCGCATCAGCTGGTCGTGGTCCCCTGAGCAAACCGCAGCCGCCACTGACCCTGGTCAAGCTGCCAGACCGAACTGCGCAGGCTCTCGGAATGGGCGCTGACCGCACGCCAGCGCAGCAGGACCACCCCATCGGCCAGCCGCTCTGCACCTATCGGCTCGTACCGGATACGCGCTGGTAGTGGCCCGATCTCGGCGAGCATGCGGTTGCGCGTCCAGATCTTGCCCGAGGCACCGAACTCGGTGAACTGTGGATGCAGTAGTTGCCGCACCCGTGCCGGATCGTTGCGCGCCTTGTCGGTGAGCAGTTCCTTCTCCAGTCCCACCACTACCGCCAGGTCACTGTCGACAGGCTCGGCAGCACTGAACAGGTCTGGTTCGGGCTCGGGTTCGGCCGGCGCTGCCGGGATGGTGCCCTGACTGGCCCGACCACCCCTGAAGCCGGGGCCGGCCGGTGGTGGCAGGCCCCGCTGGAAGGCGGTGGCCGCCGCTCTGGCACGTTCGTCAGCGGCCTCGTTCATGGCATGGCCGGCATGCCCCTTGACCCACTCGAAGCGCACATCACGCCCAACCAGGGCCGCGTCCAGTTGCTTGAGCAGATCCTGGTTCAGTACCGGTTTGCCGTCAGCCTTCTTCCAGCCCCGACGCTTCCAGCCGGGCAACCACTTCGTCAGCGAGTTGATGACGTACTGGCTGTCGCACAGGATCCGCAGCGGCTGTTCAGCCACCGGGGTGGTGGCCTGCAGCAGTTCGAGCACCGCCCGCAGTTCACCCATGTTGTTGGTGCCACTGGGCCATCCCCCGGCCTGCCAGTTGTCGGGGTCGATATACCAGGCCCAACCGGCTGGGCCCGGGTTCGACAGCGCCGAGCCGTCAACTGCCGCGACGATCATCGCCGGCCTGCCAGGTCGAATGCCTGCGGCAGCACCTGGGCCATGCTCTGCACCCCGGCCGGGGTCAGCACCTGCAGGTCCGGCCCACCGTGCTCCCACAGCAACTGCCGGCAACGCCCGCACGGCATGATCACATCGCCTGCGGCATCGGTGCAGCAGAAACCCACCAGGGCTCCCCCACCGGTCGCGATGAGGTCACTGATCAGGCCACATTCGGCGCACAAGGAAAGGCCGTATGAGGCGTTCTCGACATTGGCGCCCCGCACGATCCGGCCATCGGCTGCGATGCCGGCTGCACCCACCGTGTAGTTGGAGTAGGGAGCGTAGGCCAGCGCATTCATCTGTCGGGCTGCCTCGCGCAGCGCATGCCAATCGATCATCATCGCCTCAGGGTTCGTAGTTCCGTCCGCTGGCGGCCGGCGCCCGGACCTTGCCGACGATACCGGCCGCCGCGACGATCGTCGCAACGTAGGGCATGATCAGCAGCAGTTGCGAGTTGATCGGGGTACCCATCGCCTGGGTCTGCCCCGCCAGTTGCATCACGAAACCGAAACCGAGCGCGGCCAATGCTGTCGGCAGCGGACGCCAGCGTCCCACGATCAGCGCGGCCAGCGCCACGAAACCATAGCCAGAGGTGATGTTGCGGCTGAACTGCCCGACCGTGCCCAGGGTAAAGTAGCAGCCGCCCAGCCCGGCAAGGGCTCCCCCGGCCAGGACGGCCTGCCAGCGGACCCTGCGCACATCGACACCAGCCGAGGCCGCTGCCCGAGGATGCTCACCCACGGCCTGCACGCGCAAACCCCACTTGGTGAGGTTGAGGACAGCCCAGACCACCGATACTGCGACCGCCGCCAACCCCACCAGTACCCAGCGGTCGAGCACAGGGGCGGAGTTGAAGCGCAACGCGTCGCCCACAACGAACTGCATGAACCAGAACCCGGTCAGACCACCGATCAGCAGGTTCAGCACGATGCCCAGCATCACCTGGTTGACCAGCAACCTGATCGAGAAGAAACCCAGCAGCGCACCGACGACCACCCCTGCCAGGGTTCCGGCCAGCAGCCCGGCAGCCAGCGAATCCGAGAGCGAGGCGACCACGACCGCCGCGAAGGCGGCCAGCATGAACTGCCCCTCGATGGCGATGTTCACCACCCCACTGCGCTCGCAGAGCAGACCGCCCAGGCCACCCAATACCAAGGGGGTGGCATAGGCCAGGGTCCCGGAGAGCTGGTTCGGCACCAGGAATACCGCCTGGTCACTGACGGCCACCCAGCCGATGAAACCGATCAGCAGACCGGCCAACCCGACCCACGCGCTCCACTTGCGTCCCGCAACACTGGCCGCCACCGCCAGCACCAGCCCGAACCCGGCAACCACCTTTCCGGGCACCTGCACCACTGTTCCCGCACCCAGCGCGAAACGGGCCATCCCGTCAGCCGCAACCAGGCAGCCCAGGGCAAGTACGGCACCCAGTACAGCCACTCCACGGTTCTTCATCGGCCCACCCGCGCCAACAGCGCAGGGGTCGCCACGACCAGCATGATGACCGCCTGGATGACGGTCGCCAGGTCGAACCCGGTACCCGCCTGGGCCTGCATCGCCAGCGACCCGGCCCGCAGCGCACCCACGAACAGGCCGGCAGCAACCACCCCAGCCGGACGCCCCCGGCCGAGCATCGCCACCGCGATCGCGTCCCAGCCGACACTGCCGACCAGGGAATCCGATAGCGGGGTTGGCCGCCCATGCACATCCGGGGCCAGCGCGACGATGGCACCAGCCAGACCGGCCAGCAGGCCCGAGATCGCCATCGTCCGCACAATCGTGGCCTCCACCGCGATACCGGCATGCCCGGCAGCGACCGGGTTGAATCCGACCGCGCGGATCTCGAGACCGGCCCTGCTGCGCTGGGTCAACCAGCCGACCAGCAGCGCCGCCCCCAACGCGATCAGCACGCCCAGGTGGGCCCGGCCCAGCCCCGGCAGTGCAGCGGTGGGATGCACCAGCGGGGCGATCGCATCGCCACGCCCTGGACGCTGGAAAGTGGGGGTGGTCAGCGCGAACGTCAACAACCCCGCAGCAATGTAGTTGGCCATGATGGTGGTGATGACCTCATGCGCGCCGAATCGGGCGCGCAACCAGCCCGCCAGTGCGCCCCAGATCGTCCCACCCAGCAGCCCAGCCAGCAACCCGACGATCAGGTGCACCCCGCCCGGCAGCGTCCACGCGAACCCCACGTAGGCCGCCAGACTCGCCCCCACGATCGCCTGCCCCTGGGCACCGACGTTGAACAGGCCACCCGCGAACGCCAGCGAGATGCCCAGCCCCGCACAGATCAGCGGGGCCGCAGTGGCCAGGGTTTCGGCCAGTGCCTTGGGGCTGCCCAGCCCGCCCCGCAGCAACGCGGCATAGGCGCGGGGCACGTTACTGATCTGGGTCGGGTCGAAGACCACCATCACCAACGCACCGGCCAGCAGACCCAGCACGATCGCCAGCACGGTGCCCACCAGTTCACGACGCATCCAGCACCTCACTGGTTTCGACCACCCGGTCGGCCAGCAGGGCCAACTCGTCGGCGTCCGAACTGACCAGGAGCACCGCCGCCCCACCGTCACGGGCGCGACGCAGCTGCTGGTGGACGAAGCCGACCGCTGCCACATCCAGGCCGCTGGTGGGTTCGCAGGCCACCACCACCTGCCTGGGCAGCGACAGTTCGCGGGCCAACACCAGCCGCTGCTGGTTACCTCCCGACAGGGTCGCGGCTGGCGCGGCCACCGGGGTACTGATGCCGTACTCATCAGCCAGCCGCTGAGCGGTCGCGGTGATCTGGTCACGACGCAGCAGGCCGCGCCGGGTGAATTCGCCAAGCCGATTCAGTACCAGGTTGGTGGCGATGGGCAATTCGGCAACGAAACCGGCCGCCTGACGATCCTGGGGGATGTGCGCGGCCCCCGGGTGGGCGGTCAGCACCGCGGCCACCACACCGGCCTGACCCGCCCCTGGCATGCCGGCAAGACCGACCACCTCACCGGCCCGCACGTCCAGTCCATGGGTGCTGACCACGACCGGACCGATCGAGTGCCGGGCGGGGGCGGGCTGCACCACGGCCTGGCTGCCAACCACGAGT
>JBMNPP010000171.1:0-5996 GCA_050943675.1 Brooklawnia sp. | reverse complement strand
AGGCTGCCCGCCGAGGCAATCAGGCAGCGGGTGCTCTCGCTGCCAGCGGTGGCCGAGGTCAACCTGCACCGCAATTGGCCGCACACCCTCGAAATTGAGGTCACTGAACGGGAACTGGTCTACCAGCGGCTGAGCGATGGCAACCACCAGTGGGTCGATGCCGAGGGCCGCATCTTCCACTCCACCTCCGAACCAGGGCCGTCAGTGTTGGCCCGGGTCTCCTCCTCCGAGCAGCGCTTGCTGGCCGACGTGGCGACGGTTGTGGCCGCGCTGCCCGAGACGGTGCTGGCCCAGACCGAGCGGCTGGAGGCCACTTCGGTGGACCACATCGTGGTGCTGCTGGTCGACGGACGCACGGTGGTGTGGGGCAACTCGGCACAATCTGCCGAGAAGGGGGCTCTGTTGCCCACGCTGCTGGCGATGCCCGGCACCGTTTATGATGTTTCGGTGCCCAGCCATCCGGCGATCAGCTGAGCCGCCAGGCCGGAAAGCCTCGACCTCAACTTGAGGCTATTTGGCCCGTGCAGGCAGTTTCATGGACACTGCTGAGCGTGCTCTCATAGCGTGTGATGGCGTAATCAATGGTTGATGGTGGGTCGCTGGAGCGGACGAGTGCCCGGTACGGGGCACAATGGGGCCGAGCACCGATACACGAATTTATGAATGGGGCGGACTGGTGGCCACTGCATCGCAGAACTACTTGGCAGTCATCAAGGTCGTCGGAGTCGGCGGTGGCGGCGTAAATGCCATCAACCGCATGATCGAATCCGACTTGAAGGGTGTCGAGTTCATCGCGATCAACACAGACGCCCAGGCGTTGTTGATGAGCGACGCCGATGTCAAGCTCGACATCGGCCGTGAACTGACCCGCGGGTTGGGCGCCGGTGCCGACCCGGAGAAGGGTCGGCAGGCCGCCGAGGACCATTCCGACCAGATCGAGGACGCCCTGAAGGGCTCCGACATGGTTTTTGTTACCGCTGGTGAGGGTGGTGGCACCGGTACCGGTGGGGCCCCTGTGGTGGCCAAGATCGCCCGTTCGTTGGGCGCCCTGACCATCGGTGTGGTGACCCGGCCGTTCTCCTTCGAGGGCCGCAAGCGGGCCCAGCAGGCCGATTCCGGCATCACCGAGCTCGCCAACGAGGTCGACACCCTGATCGTGATCCCCAACGACAAGCTGCTCGAGATGACCGATCACCGCATCGCCATCCTCGACGCATTCAAGCAGGCCGACCAGGTGCTGATGCAGGGTGTCTCGGGCATCACCGACCTGATCACCACCCCGGGCCTGATCAACCTCGACTTCGCCGACGTCAAGTCGGTGATGAGCAATGCCGGCTCGGCACTGATGGGCATCGGCTCGGCCCGCGGCGAGGACCGCGCAAGGGAAGCCGCCGAGCAGGCGATCAGCAGCCCGCTGCTGGAGGCCAGCATCGACGGTGCGCGCGGGGTCCTGCTGTCCATCGCGGGTGGCTCCGACCTTGGCCTGTTCGAGGTCAGCGAGGCCGCCAACCTGATCGAGAAGTCCGCGCACGATGAGGCCAACATCATCTTCGGTACCGTCATCGACGATGCGCTGGGCGACGAGGTGCGGGTCACGGTGATTGCTGCTGGTTTCGACACCGGCCAGCCGGCGCCGCGCAAGGACCGTCCGGTCACCACCAAGGCGGTCGACAACGAGCCCGCAACTGCCGAGCAGTCCAGCGGTCAGCGCCGGTTCACCCCGTCCGTGGCCGTCACCGAGCCCGCCGTCGACGAGGCGGGGCACGACACCACGCGGGTAAGGGCCTCAATGGTCCAGGACGACGACGATGACGATGACCTGGACGTGCCCGACTTCATGAAGTGAGCCCGTGTTCGACACCCTGATCACTCCCGGCCAAGCCGGTGCGGTGGGCATCGCCTTCACCGACCGGCACGGCGGGGCCTCGACCGGGTCCCGGCACAGCCTGAACCTTGGGCGCTCCGACATAGACCCCATCCCGAGCCTGCGTACGAATATGTCCCTGGTCCGCCAGCACCTCGGTATTGGGCCGGTCGTCGGTCTGCACCAGGTGCACGGCAGGGGTGTCTACATGGTCGACGATGACCCGCGCGACTGGTCTGGTGATGCCTGGTTGGGTGACCGGGTCGGGCTACCGGCACTGCCGGTTGCTGACGCAGCGGTCACCGGCACGCACGGCCTGGCGTTGATGGTGCGGGTCGCGGACTGCGTCCCGGTGCTGTTCGCTGATGCCAGTGCGGGGTTGGTCGGTGCCGCACATGCCGGCCGGGCCGGCCTGCTGGGCGGTGTCCTCGAGGCGACCGTGGCTGCCCTGCGAGCCCGCGGCGCCCGGAGCCTGCAGGCCTGGATCGGCCCGCACATCTGTGGCAGTTGCTATGAGGTGCCGGCGCCAATGGCCGCCGAGGCAGCCGACCAGCTGCCGCAGTGCGCAGCAACCACCAGTTGGGGTACCCCGGCCATCGATATGGGCGCGGGGGCCGCAGCGCTGTTGACCGGGCTGGATGTGGCAGTGACCGGTCACGCGCCCTGCACGATGACCAGCGACGCGCTGTTCTCGCACCGTGGTGATGGGCAGCAGACCGGCCGCCAGGCGGGGTTGGTCTGGTTGCACTAAGCAGCCCGGACCGGCAGGCGGTTCATGGGGGCGTGTCGCGGAGCGATCAGGTGGCAGCGCGGTAGGCTCAGGGATGTATACGGGGATGCAGGGAAGGGTTGATGATGACGGTTGTCAAGAAGGTGGCCGCGTGGCTGGGGCTTATCAGCGACGACCACGACGACCGTTTCGGCGATGACGTCGAGCAGTTCAGCGAACCCATCTATCGGCCCGGCAGCAGGCAATCCGAGGAGGTATCGGTGGTGACCCCGATCCGCAAGAACAAGGGTGAGCCGGAGCATTCCCCGGCTGAAGCGCAGGTGACCGATCTGCACAACTCCGACCAGATCAAGGCCGACCTGTCGCGGATCATCACAGTGCATCCCCGCAACTACAACGAGGCCCGCACGATCGGCGAACATTTCCGTGATGGCGTGCCGGTCATCATGAACCTGTCGGACATGGAGGACGCCGACGCCAAGCGGCTGGTGGATTTCGCGGCTGGGCTGATCTTTGGTCTTCGTGGCACCATTGAGCGTGTGACCAGCAGGGTGTTCCTGTTATCACCCAATAACGTGAATGTGACCGCCGAGGATAAAGAACGCATCAAGGGCGGTTTCTACAACCAGAGCTGAGGGGACCGTTGATGCAGACAAGCTCATTGCTGCCCATGATCGGGTGGCTGCTGCTGAGGGTGCTCCAGTTCTATATCTGGGTGCTGATCGCCCGGATGATCATCAGCTGGATTCCGCTGCTCGCGCCTCAATGGCGGCCCAAGGGTGTGGTCGCCTCGCTCTTCGAAATCATCTACTCGTTGACCGATCCCCCCATCAAGGCGTTGCGGAAAGTCATTCCGCCACTCAACCTGGGCGGCATAAGTCTCGACCTTGCCTTTATGGCAGTTTTCGTCGGAACCTACCTCTTACAGTACGCGGTTGTGCAGGTTTTCTTCTGATCAGGGGCGGTATTGCCGGTAGTAGTCCTGAACCACTTGGTCGCAACCGGGCTGGGTGCAGTAGCCTAAAAGAGTTGGGGCCCAGACATGGGCTCGAGCCAAAGTATGTGAGCCTGCTGATCTGGAGTAAGAGATGACCCTGTCCCTCGATGAGGTCCGCAATATCCGTTTCCCGATGGCCCGTAAGCCAAACGAGGATGGGTACCGGGCCAGCGCGGTCGACAATTTCATGGACAAGCTGGAGATCAGCTACGCCCAGCTGGTCGAAGAGATCGATCAGCTGCGTGCGAACGCGGGTGGCGATCGCTCCGAGGAGTCCGAGTCGCTACGCGCAGACCTGGATGCCGCCCGCAACGCCCAGGCCCAGCTCGATGCCGCCAACAGCCAACTGCGTCAGGACAATGACCGCCTCACCGGCGAGGTGAACCAGCTCCGGGCGCAGATTTCCGAGCTGCGCGCCAGCAGCGACCTGTCGCAGACCGGCGCTGACCAGGTGCAGTCCGAGAATGAAGAGCTGCGTCGCCAGCTCGAAGAATTGCGCGGCGAACTCAATCAGTCCCGCCAGGACCTGGCAGCAGTCGAGCAGGCCCGGCAGACCGCCGACCTGCCCAGCGCGGCCGAGACCACCGCGGGTATGGGCATCGTTGCCGAGGGTGTGCAACAGATCCGGGTCACCACCAGTGCAGAGGCCAGCCCGGCAGTCGTCCGCCTGGTTGAATTGGCCACTGATCAGGCCGAGACCCTCCTGCGCGACGCAGACGCCGAAGCCCAGAAGCGCATCGACGAGGCTACCGGCCAGGCCGAGCGGGTTACTGCCGAGGCCCGTGCCCGCGCAGAGCAACTCGACCACGAGTCGCGCACCCGGGCCGAGCAGCTTGACCAGGAGTCCCGCCAGAACGCCGACCGGTTGCTGGGTGAGGCCCGTGGCCGTGCCGACCGGCTCGATTCAGAGGTCCGGGACCGCCGTGCCGAACTGTTTGCAGTCCTTGAGGCCGACCGCGACACCCTGGCCGATAGGGTCAACCAGTTGCGCGACTATGAAGAGAACTACCGTCGCACATTCAACGGTTTCCTGCAGTCGCAGATCGACCAGCTCAACCAGGCCGAGATCAGCCCGGCCCAGCGTCCCGACGTCGACGGCATGTACGGGCTCGGTGAGCCGCCCGTGGCCACTCCACGGCTGGATGCACTGGTGGACGAGAGCCGTCGAGAACTGAACTAGAGCCACTTGGCGCAACACGTAGCGTCCCCGCACCGCTGGTGAGGGGACGCTACGTGCGTTCACTGCATGGTTTACTGCAAGGTTGCGCCGTAGGGGCATGCGTGTATAGTGCCGCCAAAGCAACGAGGAGAAGTACTTATGGCCACCAAGAAGCCCGTAGCGGGCCCGGCGCTGAACCTGCCCGTTCGCGACGGCGAAGAGCCGTGGACCGCCGATGAGGTGGCCGCTGTGCGCGAGGCATTGATCAGCGAACGTGACGAGATGCTGCAGAGCATCGCGGAGTCCGAGGCGGACCTCGCAGAGTTGATGACAGAGGGCATCGACGGTGCTGGTCGAGACCCGGCAGATGTCGGCTCGTCGAATTTCGAGCGCGACCAGAACCTGTCGCTGCACCAGAACCACCGCAACAAGCTCGCCCAGACCGAGCAGGCACTCAAGATGCTGGACGCAGGCACCTATGGACGCTGCGAGAACTGCGGCCAGCCGATCGGCAAGCTGCGCATGACAGCCTTCCCGCGGGCGACCATGTGCGTCGCCTGCAAGCAGCGTCAGGAGCGCCGATAACCGCCACAGGGTCCTCGTCCGCGCCGGCGGGGGCCACTGGCGAACCCCACCAGTGCGCTGGCCTTGCCGACCGCAAATTCAATGGCGCCACCAGTCTGGCTCCCGACCGGCGAGTTCTCAGGCTCGTCATGGTCGCGTTGGCACTGGGCGTCTACGCAGCCGACCGCATCACCAAGCGCTGGGCCGAAGCGAGCCTGGTGGCGGGTGATGCGGTGCCAGTCATCGGCGGCCTGCTGTCCTGGTCGCTGCACTACAACCCCGGTGCCGCGTTCAGCATGGGCACCCGGTTCACCATCGGGTTGAGCCTGCTGGCCGTCCTGGTGCTGGTCGGTCTGGTCTTCGTGGCCGCGCCCCGGGTGCGCAGCTGGCTGGCCGCCCTTGCGGTCGGTGCGCTGCTGGCCGGCGTGGCAGGAAACCTGACCGACCGGTTATTCGGTGCTCCCGGGCCACTGCGCGGCCATGTGGTCGATTTCATCGCTGTTCGGGGTTTCGCGATCTTCAATGTCGCCGACATGGCCATCACCGGGGCTGCTGTCCTGATGATCCTGTGGTCCTTGCGGCAGCCGGGCGGGGCCGGCCGATGACGGTGCTGCTGGTGCCCGACGGATTGCACGGCGAGCGGGTGGACGTCGCAGCTGCCCGGATGACCGGCCTGACCCGC
>JBMNPP010000170.1:0-6008 GCA_050943675.1 Brooklawnia sp. | reverse complement strand
GCCGGAGGGCAGCAAGTGCGGGCAGGCCTGAGCGGGTCAACAGGACGACCTGCCGGGCGCGGCTGAGCAGTGCCGCTGGCAGCCCGTCGGCGTCCAGGCGCCCCCCGTCAACAATGACGTCGGTTTGCTGGTCGCCCAGGTCGTCGAACTGTTCAACCAGTAGTGGCCAGTAGCCCTCGAACAGGCGGGCCGCCCGCGGATGAGTGAATCCGGGCAGGAAGCGGCGCGGCACTGGACCGCCCTCGGTCAGTGCGAGGGTCTGGTCGATCAACCGGGTGGATTCCTGGGTGCGATAGCTCTGGGCCAGCCCGGTCAACCCGCGGCCACCCGCAGGCAGCCCCCGCAGGTAGCCGGCCAGCACGGCCTGGCTGGGATGCCTGTCGCAATCTGCCAGCAGCACTGCACGGGGCCAGCGCAGCGCCAGCCCGAGCGCGGTCGTGGTCACCCCGGGTGAGCCGCCCGCCGAACAGCAAACGATGATGGCCATCAGCCATCTGCCTTCCGAACCGCGGTCAACTGGTCCTGGGCGGCGAATGCGGCGACCTGGGCGGCCTGGCCCTCGGCGACCTGCACGTCGAATACCCACGCGCCGTCGCTGGCGGGGGCAGGTGCCGAGATGACCAACGCGTCGAACTGCTCGCTGGCCTCAGCGGCGGCTCCAGCCTCGACGGTTACCAGCCAGATCGGTGTGCCCGGTGGCAACGGCTGGTTGGGTAGCCGCCCCACAGCCAACCGCAACCCGAGGTGCGCAGTACCCGGCGGCACCACCTGGGTGCCGATCGCCTGGGGGCCGAGCAGTGAACCGGCCTGCAGATCCTGCAGCGCATACTGGCCGATCATCGACTGCGCCTGGTCGGCCGGCACCACCGACACCCCCGCACCCCCGCTGAGGGTGGTGGTCGACAGGTCTGCTGCACTGATCTGCGAGCCGCGGCCGACATCCCGGGTGACCAACACAACTGTCTGGGAATCTGTCCGGCTGCTCCAGGCCCACCCCATCACCAGGGCACCCACGCAGGCACACAGCACTCCCAGGACGATCAACCGTGGATTGCGGCGGGCCCGCAAACGCACCTCGGGCGGGCGTGCCGGGAGCTCGACGGGTTCGCTGGCCGGCTGGGCCTGCGCGCGGACGAACATTGCCGGGGGTGACGCAACCATCGCGTGCCTTTCTGCGTTGCGACCGCAGGGTGGGCGATACGGGGGGATGGCCGCAACAACCCACACTGTAAGCCATCCACAAGGGGGTTGGCCACACCCTGTGGATAACTCTGTGGATTGTGGGCATTATTCCGGCGACCTGGGGAAAACCGGCAATGCAGCTGCCAAGTCGACCCGGCCACCAATCAAGATCTGGTCTGCAGAATTGGCTTTCAGGTCAACGACGACTTCCGAAAGGACAACGATGTTCGTACATCTTTCGCACGTTATCGACCCCGCGGATGGCGCTTGGCCCGGCGAGCCCACCCCCGAAGTCAAAGAAGATTCCGTCCGGTCCGAGACACAACCATTCAACTCCTACATCATCACCCTGCCCAACCACGTGGGCACACATATGGATGGGCCCCGACACTTCAATTACGAGGGCACGAATTTCGCTGAACTTGGCATCGAGAAATTCGCCTTCCTTGGTGAGGAAATTCTTCTTGTGGATCTCCCCCACCGAAACGAGGCCGGCGCCATCGTCACCAAGGCAGACCTCGAGCCCTACGCCGACCAGCTCAAGGGCAAGCGGTTGCTGCTGCTGCGCACCGGCTTCGAGGCGAACAAGAAGGCCGATCCGGAGCTCTACGAAAACAGGGGCGTCGCGCTCGGGGTCGACCTGTGCCAGTGGCTCAACGAGGAATTCCTCGAACTCGACACGATCGGCATGGACTGGCTTTCGGTGGCCTCCCCGCTCTACGATTTCGGACCGGATGCCCACTATTGGCTGCTCGGCAATTTCACCGGCCACGTCATCACCGCTATCGAGGACATGCACCTGGCACCAATCGGCGACAAGAAGATCAAACTCATCACCATGGGGCCGCTGCGCATCAAGGGCGTTGATTCCGCACCAGTTAACGCAATGGCGTGGCTCGAGGACTAACCGCAACAACCCAACAGGTACCGCTACCCACAATTGACGAAAACGGGTTCGCAGGCTCCGCGAACGGGCCTGCGAACCCGTTGTTGCGCGGGAGGCACCACCCCGTCCACTGCCGCAGCGGATATGATCGTGTCCGTCGTGTCGTGGCCCGTCCACATAGGAGTGAGCAATGGAAGCTGTTGTGCCGTGGTGGGGAATCATCCCATTCGTGCTGATGCTCCTGGGTATCGCACTGTTGCCGCTGATCCCGGCCACCTCGCATCGCTGGGAAAACTGGAAATTCCAGCTTGGGGTGGCGCTCGGCCTGGGGGTGCCCACCGCGATCTGGGTGGGGCTGATCCTCAACTGGACCCGGGTCGGTCACGCCCTGTTCGAGTACGTGCAGTTCATCCTGCTGTTGTTCGCACTGTTCGTGGTGTCCGGGGGCCTGTTCCTGAAGGGTGACATCAGGGCCACCCCACGCAACAACACCATCGTCATGGCCATCGGTGGGGTGCTGGCCTCATTCATCGGCACCACTGGTGCTGCCATGCTGTTGATCCGCCCACTGCTCAACATCAATCAGCAACGCCGGCACCGGGTACACACGGTGATCTTCACCATTCTGGTGGTGGCCAACAACGGTGGCATGCTGACTCCGCTGGGTGATCCGCCACTGTTCATGGGCTTCCTGCGCGGTGTGCCGTTCACCTGGACGTTCAAGCTGGCGCCGATGTGGGCATTCATCAACATCATGCTGCTGATCATCTACTACGCCCTGGACACCAAGGCGTACTCGCAGGAAGAGGTCACCGACGAGCTGCGCCGGGCAACCCACACCGAACCGGTCCGGGTGCTCGGGCTTTCGTCGCTTATCTGGTTCGCCATGATCATCGCTGCCGTCGCGCTTGTTCCGTCGACGGACCTGCACGCAATCGAGACCGGGACGGCCGCCTGGCACCACTACATACCCTTCCGTGAGATCGTCTTCCTTGCTGCAGCGGCCGGTTCATACCTCACTGGCAGCAAGCACATCAGGTTCAAGCTCAACCAGTACTCCTGGGCGCCGATCCGCGAGGTCGCGGTGATCTTCATCGGCATCTTCCTGACGATGATCCCGGCACTGGAATACCTGGGCCAGGTGGCCGACCAATTGCCGCTCAACACCCTCACCTTCTACGGCTTCAGCGGTGTACTGTCCGGCTTCCTGGACAACGCCCCGACCTACGCCACCTTCTTCGAGATGGCCAGGGCGATCGGCTCCGACCCGTCCGCCCTGGCCGCGGCTGCTGCCGGCCCATGGGAGATCGGCCCGATGGTGGCCGACACCAACGTGCCCGAGATGTGGCTGATCGCAATCAGCCTCGGCTCGGTCACCTGGGGTGCGATCACCTACATCGGCAACGGGCCCAACTTCATGGTCAAGGCAGTCGCCGAATCACGAGGTGTTGAGATGCCCTCGTTCGGCGGTTACATCGGATGGACCGTGCGCTACCTGGTGCCGACCCTGATCGCCATGGTGCTCATCTTCCTCACCCACACCCTGTGGTTGATCATCGTGGGCCTGGTGATCACTGCCGGGTTGCTGGTGCAGTCACTGGTGTTGTGGGCCAGGTACCGGGGCCCCGCCCGCGAAGTCGCTGCCCAGGTCGGCTCTGCTCACTGATAGCCGAGTTCGGCCAGCCGGTCGTCGTCGATGCCGAAATGGTGGGCTATCTCGTGCACCACAGTGATGTGGATTTCGCCGACCAGTTGTTCCAGGCTGTCGCAGGCCTGCTTGTGGGGCGTGCGGAAGATGAGGATCCGGTCGGGTAACACCCCGCCGTAATCGAAACCCCGCTCAGTGAGCGGGACGCCGTCGTAGTAGCCGAACACGTCCTCACCGGGCGGCGGGTCGTCCTCGACCAGCACCACACAATTGTCGATGAGCTCGACCAGCGCATCGGGGATGGTGTCCAGCGCCTGGTTGACGCACTGGTCGAACTCGGCATCGCTGAGGCTGATCGGCATGCCTGTCAGGCTACCCAGCCCATGCCAAGGGCCGGGACGCACTCGCGAAGCAGTCCCGGCCCCTATTGCTGAAAGTCTGGTTCAGGCCTGTTCGGCGTCCTTGATGGCCGAGATCTCGATCTCGATGCCGACCTTGTCGCTGACCAGCACACCACCGGCCTCGAGCGCGGCGTTGAAGGCCACACCGTAATCCTGCCGGTTGATGGTGGTCTTGCCCTCCCAGCCCATGCGGGTGTTACCGAAGGGGTCGACCGCGCTGCCACCGAACTCGAAGTCGATGGCGACCTGGCGGGTGGTCGCCTTGATGGTCAGGTCACCAGTGATGCGCACGTTCTCGTCATCAATGCGCTCAACATTGGTCGACTTGAAGGTGAGGGTGGGGTACTTGTCGATCTCGAGGAAATCATTGGTGCGCAGGTGGTCGTCGCGCATCTTGTTGCGGGTGTTGATCGAGGCCGCCTGGATCGTGACCTCGACGTGTGAGTTGGCGGGGTTCTCGGCGTCGACGCGAGCCGTGCCCTCGAACTCCTCGAACTGTCCGCGGACCTTGGTCACCATGGCGTGGCGGGCCGAAAATCCGAGCCGGGTGTGGGCGGGGTCCAGCGTCCAGTTGCCGGTCAGTGCTGCGTTGTCAACCATGTCGGTCTCCTCTCGTTGCGCCGACGGCATTTCCGGGCGCTCAGAAAGTAGAACTTAGTTGAAGCTTATATTATTCCCTGTTCCGCAAAATTCTTTCCCAGACCCTCAGCGACCACCGAAGGAGCCACCGCCCACCCCACCGCCACTGAAGCCACCGGCCGAGAATGAGCCGGATCCACCCGATGACCCGGGCGTTGCGACCGGCATCATGCCGCCGCCCTCCAGTCCGCCGACAGATTCACCGATCGAATCCATCCGGTGACCGTGACCGGTGAAGGTGCCGACGTACCACAGCGGGACGAGGTCGTAACGGCCCTCGTCAGCCAGTTGCTTGAAGATGCCGACCCAGCGCTCGGTGAGCTTGAACGCCACCGCCCAGGGCAGGTAGTCGGAGAAGATGTCGTAACAGGTCTCCCAACGCAACTGGTGGCCCTCGACCGAGGACAGGTGCTCGCGGAAACCCCGGATCTGCTCGTAGTGTGCCCGGCCCAGACCGCTGCGGGCGTGGGCCGCCTTCATGGTGGCGAACCAGACGATCAACAGGCTCAGCACGGCCGCACCCAGTGCGACCAGCGCGATCAGGACTGGCGGACCATCCATGATGACTCCCAGCACACCCGCGAACAGTGCGGCACCCACGGCCCCCATCGCACCGAGCACTACGCCCTGGTGCCTGCCGCCGGCCAGCCCCGGCCGGGTGAACCACTTCTTGGCGTCGGAATGCTCGGTGAGTGCCTTTCTGAACTTGCTGAACTCCTCCAGGAAGTCGTCTCGCAGCTTCGAGGTGCGACTGCTTTCGCGGTTGCCGAGCAGGGAATCGAGCACGACCTGTTCGTAGTTCATCAGGCGGTCCCGCGGTGGCGCCTGCGGGTTGCGGGTCAGGATCCAGTCGTCGACCTCATCGCTGTCCTGGTCGGCATAGGCCGGTTCGATGGTGAAGTAGCCGCGCACGGCCAGGTCGAGCATCGTCGCGGTGAAGGCCTTGTCGTTCACCGATTCATTGACGATGACCATGGCCTCGGCCGGCCGCAGCGCGTCCGGCGGGTAGTCACGGGCAGCGATCGGCGGCTCGGCGCGCAGCCTCTGTTCGGTGTAGTCAGCGCCCGGTGTTGGCAGGACGCCCGGGGTCAGCCCAACATAGACCCGGTCGCGGCCGCGCAGGGCCCGCAGCCCACCGAACCCGGCCAGGATGACCGCCCAGACCCCGGCCCCGATCGGCCAGCCCTCGCGCACTGCATCTGCTGCCCGGGAACCTGCAGGACGGTCGACCAGGATCGGCCCGGGTGAGCTG
>JBMNPP010000169.1:0-6010 GCA_050943675.1 Brooklawnia sp. | reverse complement strand
CAATGAGGTCTTCCAGTCCAGGCCTGCGCCCAGGGTCGCGGCCCGGTCCACCAGGGGGTCGAACAGCGAGTGGACCAGCAGCTCGGCTGCCGGTTTGCCCCCGGACAGGTAGACCGCGCCGATCAGCGCCTCCAGGGTGTCGGCCAGGATGGAATCCTTGTCGTGACCCCCAGTGCTCACCTCGCCACGGCCCAGCTTGATCATGGCCCCGACGTCCAGGTTGCGGGCAACATCGGCCAGGCTGACGGCGCTGACGACATTGGCGCGCAGTTTGGCCAGTTGCCCCTCGGGCAGGTCCGGGAAACTTCGGTAGAGGTACTCGGTGACGACCACGCCCAGGACCGAGTCACCCAGGAACTCCAGCCGCTCATTGGTCGGGATCTGCCCGTGCTCGTAGGCGTATGAACGATGGGTCAACGCAAGAGCGAGGAGGTCAGCGTCCAACCGGACGCCGAGCTCCTCGATCAGCGAATCGAACGACGATGCCGGGGCACCGTCGGTCACGCGTTTCACGCGGGTTTGGGTCAGGCCTCGAGGACCTGTCGGCGCTCGCCCCGCGGACCATACTGGCCGCAGGAGGGGCATGCAGTGTGCGGCAGGTGCTGCTCACGGCAGGCGGGGTTGGCGCAGGTAACGGTCTGGACCCTGGCCGCCTTCCACTGCGAACGACGGGACCGCGTGTTGCTGCGAGACATCTTCCGCTTGGGAACAGCCACGGTGGTTCTCCTTCATCTTGGTGCCCACGGCGGACCGCGGGCTTGCCCGGCTGGGCGAAGTCATCGTCGTGCGGGCAGACCCACCAGGGCCGTGATCCACGCACGCCGGTCAACTTTACCCATCGAGCCGAGCCGGAGCAAAACGCGGGTCCACTGCTAGGCCTCGCTCAGGCCCTTCAGCGCCTCCCAGCGTGGGTCGATCGCCTCACCGTGTGAATGGTCAGGATCATCATTCAGCACGAACCCGCACTCGACGCACAAGCCCAGGCAGTCGTCACGGCACAAGGGCGTGAACGGCAGTTCCAGCACTATCGCGTCGCGCATCGGCTGTTCGAGGTCGATGGTATCGTCCACGACGTAGAGCGCGTCCTCTTCGGCGTCGTGGCCGCGATAGTAGTAGAGCTCTTGCAGGTCGAAGTCCTGGTCGTAGCCGACTTCACCCAGGCACCGCGCGCACTCCCCCGTCACTTCGGCAGAGACCACGCCCGTGGCGAGGATGCCCTCGCTGACCGATTCGAGCCGGATGTCAACCTCGATCAGGCTTGCCTCGGGAACCCGGGCCAATTCGACGCCGACATGCCCTGGGGCAGGAAGTTCGAGTTGCATCTTCTTCAACTCACCCGGACGTCGTACCAGATCGTGGATGCCTACCACCCATGGCGAACGTGATTTGAGGGTCTTGAGGTCGTTCACAGGCCAAGCCTACACAGCAGCGCCACAGCACCAAGTGCGCTGACCGGGCCGCCGCGACGGATCAATGGCCGACCTTTGCCCGCACCGCCCGGTCCACCGCCCCGGTCACCCACATCGAGATGTCGGCCCCGGCATGGGCGACCTCGCGAAGCATCGATGAAGAGATCGTGCCGAACTCCTGCCCGGCCGGCAGCAACACCGTCTCGATACCGGACAGTTGGCGGTTGACGTGCGACATCTGCAACTCGTAGTCGAAGTCGGAACCGAACCGCACACCCTTGACGATCACCCGGGCACCCTGTTCGCGGCAGAAGTCGACCAGTAGCCCCTCGATGGCTGCCACCCGCACATTCGGCAGTCCGGCCACCGCATCGGCGCACAGTTCCATGCGCTCGTCGAAGTCGAACAGGTAGTTCTTGGTGGAGTTGCGGCCCACCGCGACAACCACCTCGGAGAAAACATCAGCTGCCCGGCTGATGATGTCGAAATGTCCCAGGGTGATGGGATCGAAGGAACCGGGGCAAACCGCGCGGACGGGCTCGACGCTCATTTCTTCACTCCTGTTCGGGATCGGCCAAGGGCGGACGCCCAAAATAAAGCTGCGTATCACCGTAGCGCCGGGCCCAGTGCACGGCCAGCGAATCAGGCCAGTTCGGTTCGGGATCTCGCCTGGAACGCTCCAGGACCACCAGACCATCAGGGGCCAGCCAGGCCTCGGCCAGCCGGGCGAGCACCTGGTCGACCTCTTGTGCCGGGGTTGAGTAGGGCGGATCGAGCCACACCACGTCGAAGACCTGTGGCTCCCCGGCAAGGTAGGTGGCCACGGTGGCGGGGACCACACGAACAGGCTCACCAAGCCGCGTGGTGGCCACATTTCGCCTGATCAGCTCAATCGCGCTCCGGTGGCTCTCGACCAGCACCACCTCGCTGGCACCTCGACTGGCAGCCTCCAGACCGATCGCCCCGGACCCTGCGTAGAGGTCTGCCAGCCTGATGCCGGCCAACTGCTGGTCGGGCGCCTGCCCTGCCCCACCGGCCCAGGTCGCCAATGCCGAGAACAGTGCCTCGCGGACCCGCTCAGTGGTTGGCCGGGTGCGATCACCGGTGGGGGTGCGCAACTGCTTGCCATAGGCGCTGCCAGCGATAATCCTGCTCATGGGCCCGAGCATATGGGCCCACCCCAGCCCGCCGGGCTCTGGTGGTGGCCTCGAGTTGGCCTTTCCCCCGGCAGCGAAACCCGGTGCTGCCCGATGTCCTGACACAACCTCACCCGGTGCGCTTGAATGGACGCATGGCAGAACAACAAAGCCCTATTTCGATCATTCCTGAGGACTCCTGCTGGGGCTACCTCGCCTCGCAAGAGGTTGGGCGCCTGGGCGTCAGCTCGCACGATGTGCCCGAGATCTTCCCGATCAACTACTACGTGGACGGCGAATCGATCATCTTCCGCTCGGCCGAGGGCAGCAAGATGGACCAGCTGGCTCGGAACAACAACGTGGTTTTCGAGGTCGACGGCTGGACCGACGAGGGTGGCTGGAGCGTCATGGTCAAGGGTGTGGCCGAGCTCATCACTGATGATGAAGAGCTCGCTCGTGCTCGCAAGGCCCCGCTGCTGCCCTGGATCCCGACCGTGAAGACGATCTTCGTGCGGGTCAGCCCGACCATCGGCATCAGTGGCCGCCACTTCGTCTTTGGGCCTGAACCAGCACAGGAGTAACCGTTGGTGTGGACCATCACCGGCTTTGCCGACGAGGTGTCCGACGACTTCGCAGTGCAGCTCGAGACCATGGACACCCTGGGTGTCAGGTTCATTGAGTTGCGCAGCGCCTGGGGAGTGCGCGTCCTCGACCTGAGTGATGTGCAGCTGTGCCAGGCCAAATCGATGCTTGACGATGCCGGAATCGGGGTCAGTGCCCTGGGCACTGACCTGGGCAAAATCGGTATCGACGAGGACTTCGGGCCGCACCTGGAACGTGCCCGTCGCGCCATCGACGTGGCCTGGTACCTGGAGACCGCCGATCTGCGTGGCTTCTCGTTCTTCATGCCGCCCGGCGCCGACCCCGACCAGTACCGCGGTGCGGTGGTCGACCGGCTCGGCCAGCTGGTGGAACTGGCCGGGCAGGCCGACATCCGCTACCTGCACGAGAACGAGAAACAGATTTTTGGTGACAGCCCCGAGCGCTGCGCCGAACTGTCCGAACACTTTGATGGCAGCTCCTTCGGGCTGATCCTCGACCCGGCCAATTACGTGCAGTGCGGTTTCCGGCCGTTCGGCCAGGCCTACCCGCTGGTGGGCGGTGCCACGGTCTACGTGCACGTCAAGGACGCCCACCTCGCCGATGGTCAGGTCTGCCCGCCGGGACAGGGTGATGCAGAACTGCCCGAATTGATCGAGGCCCTGGTCGCAGACGACTACGACGGCTTCTTCTCGATCGAACCACACCTGGGCGAACACGATGCCTTCGGTGGGCGCAGCGGACCTGACCTTTGGCAGTTGGCCCACCGCAGCTTCGTCGAATTGCTCGACCAGGCGGGCCTCACGTACGCCTAGAAACCATCAACCACCAACCAAAGAGAGACCAACACCATGCCCGAACAGATCCGCACAGCAGTCGTGGGCGTCGGCGCCCAGGGCCGTATGTACGCCCAACTCATCGCCGACGGCCGGGCCCCGTCCCTGCAACTGGCGGCGTTGTGCAGCGCCAACCCGAACAGCACGAACCTGGCTGCGCACCAGGCCACTGCTGCCGGTTTAGGCGTCGAACTGTTCACTGACTACGCCCAGCTGCTGGCCAGCGGCAGCATCGACGCCGTGGTCATCACCACACCGCACTATGAGCACCCGGCGATGGCACTGGCCGCAGTCCAGGCGGGTATCCACGTGCTGCTCGAGAAGCCGGCCGGCATTGACGCCAAGAGCGTCGGACAGCTGTTCGATGCAGCTGATGCGCGTCCCGAGGTGACCCTGGCCATGATGTTCAACCAGCGCGCCAATCCGCTGTATGCAGACCTGAAGGCATTGATCGATTCAGGCGAGCTCGGCGAACTGCGGCGCACCTCCTGGCTGATCTCGCACTGGTGGCGGCCCGACGCGTACTACACCAGTTCGCCGTGGCGGGCCAGCTGGGGCGGCGAGGGCGGTGGCGTGCTGGTCAACCAGGCACCCCACCAGCTCGATCTTTGGACCTGGCTTTGCGGGATGCCGACCCGCTGCTTCGCCCGGATCCAGTTCGGTTACCGCCGCGACATCACCGTGGACGATGAGGTCGCCACCCTGCTCGAGTTCCCTGGTGGCGCGCCGGGCACCTTCAACACCTGCACCAACGACCTGGTCGGCACTGATCGTCTCGAGATGGGTTTCGACCGGGGACGGATCGTGGTGGACGATTCAGCCCGGGTGACCGTGTGGCGCTATACCGACGCCGAGCGCACCATTGCCCGCCAGATCAGCCCGGCTGATGCGGCCAAGGTGCCCTCGGGTGCCTTCGACCGCACGATCTTCCACAATGCCGAGACTCGTGAGTACTCCAGCCCGTGGGGTGAGCAGCACGCACTGGTGCTGGACAACTTCGGCAAACACATCATCGACGGCACACCCCTGATCGCGCCCGGACGGGACGGACTGAACAGCGTACGCCTGGCCAACGCCATGTACCTGTCGGCCTGGACCGGTACCGATATCGAGTTGGACAGCCTGGATGATGACCTGTTCTTCACCGAACTGAACAAGCGCATCGCAGCGGAAGGACGCTACCCACAGCGCACCGGGCTGACCAGCTGACCCGGCCCGCATCACCCTCGTTCGAGCCAGTCGGCAGCAGCCCGGTTCTCGACGAGGGTGACCATGTCAGCGAGCCAGTCATCCGACTTTTCGGGATCGGCCGCGACCAGGTCTTCGGCGACCTCACGGGCCAGGGCTATCAGTTCTGCATCCTGGAGCACCCGCAGCAGCCGCAGGGTTGTCCGGCCCCCGGCCTGCGAGGCGCCCAACACGTCACCCTCGCGACGTTGTGCCAGGTCGAGCTCGGCCAGTTCAAACCCGTCACGGGTATCGGCCACTGCTGCCAGGCGCACTGCGGCATCGCTGTGCTGCTCGGCGTGGCTGACCAGCAGGCAGACCCCCGGGTGGCTGCCCCGACCGATGCGCCCGCGTAGCTGATGCAACTGGCTGACGCCGAAGCGGTCGGCGTCCATGACCACCATCATCGAGGCATTCGGGATATCCACTCCCACCTCGATGACTGTGGTTGCCACCAGTACGTCCAGCTCACCGGCAGCGAAGTCGGCCATCACCGCATCCTTCTCGCTACCCGGCAATCGGCCGTGCATCTTGCCCACCCGCAGCCCGGCAAGGGGCCCCCGGACCAGGTCTTGGTGCAGGTCTTCGACGGTGGCGCTGGAGCGCTTCTCACCGACGATCTCGAAGAACACGTCTTCGTCCTGCACACTGACACGCGGGCAAACGACGAACACCTGCCGGCCAGCGCTGACCTCTTCCCGGATGCGTTGCCAGGCCCGGTCGAGCCAGCCCGGATGCCTGTTCATGTCGACCACATTGGTCTGCACCTGCTGACGACCTGCCGGGATCTCGCGCAGGGTCG
>JBMNPP010000168.1:0-6066 GCA_050943675.1 Brooklawnia sp. | reverse complement strand
CACTGTGGCCACCGGCTGGTTGTAGCGCAGCGAGATCCCCATGTCGCCCTGCAGGAAGCTGCCCGCCCACTTGAGGTAGCGCTCCCAGACAGGCAGTTCGGTGCCCCAGTACTGCGCGAGTTGGGCCCGCTTCTCGGGGCTCATGTTCAGGTAGGCGGTGGTGCCCGAGTTCATCGCGATCGGGTCGATGGGCGAAACTGCCACCAGCGCGAACATGATCATTGATGCCGCGACGACGAGCAGCAGCAGTTTGATCAGCCCGCGCAGCGCTAGGCGGGAAGCTGATCCCACGTCCAGGCATCCACATTGTTCACCAGTGACCAGCCGTGCCCGTGCGGATGCGGTTTCTGGTCGGCGACCCGCAGCCCCGTCCTGGCGAAGTAGAGGTGGTCGATATTGGCCAGCCAGACCCAGGTTGCGCCGCCCTGGACGCCGACCCCATCGGTGCCGTCCCAGTGGGCGGCCTGCCATTCGGCGAAGGAATCCTCGAGCACCGGGTTGGCCAGCGCGGCATCCAGGTGCGCATCGACTGCGGGGTTTTCGTAGCTGGCGAAGTTCCCCCAACCCTGCGAGTGCAGCAGGTTGTAGGTCTCGCTCGGTGAGTTGGAGCCCCAACCCCACAGCACCGGGTCGGAGTACTGGTGCAGGTAGATCTCATCCCACGACTTGCCCAGCGGGTTGACCTTGATCCCGATGGTGGCCAACTGGTTGGCGAACTCGAAGGCCAGCGCCTGCCGGGTCGAATCGTTGGCCGGGTAGTACAGGTCGATCTCGGCGGCGGTGCCCTCGCGTTCCAGGGTGCCCTGGCTGCCCGCAACCCAACCCGCCTCAGCGAGCAACTGCTCGGCCAATTCGCGATCGAAGGGCACATGCATGTCTGGCGATGCCCACGGCATTCCGTCGGCGACGCTGTAGGCGACCGAACCGTGACCGGCCAGCACATTGCTGACCATGGTCTGGCGGTCCAGTGCGTAGTTCATGGCGCGGCGAATCGCCAGGTCGGCGGTGACTTTGTTGCCGACGGTCGGCAGCGAAATCCCTCTGGAGTCGACAGATGCGAAAGAGACCAGTTCGCAGCCCTCAATCTGTTGATCGGCGTAGATGGCTGAGGTGTAGGCGATGTCGACCTGCCCGGACCGCACGCCAGCCAGGGCGGCGTCCTCGGCCATGAAGAGCACGACAACCCGCTCCATGCTGGGCGCTGACCCGTAGTAGCCGGGGTTGGCGACGAAGATCGCCTGCTGGCCGGGGTCCCAGTGCTCCAGCAGGTAGCGGCCCGAGCCGATCGGCTGGCTGCCGTAGTTGGCGTCGTAGCCGGCCTCGGGGACGATCCCGACCACAGCCAGCGTGTAGAGCAGTGCGTTGTAGGGCTTGTTGAGCCGGATCTCGATGTGTGTCGGGTCGAGCGCTACCGCAGAGTCGACCATGGTCAGGTCTGCGGTCGACCCGGTCGATGCGACCAGGGAGTTGATCGTGAAGGCCACGTCCGCAGCCGTCAACGGTGAGCCGTCGGAGAATTCGATGTCGTCACGGATGGTGAAGCTCCACGTCAACCCGTCATCGGATGCGGAGTATCCGGTCGCCAGGTCGTTGACGAACTCCATCTCCTGATTCGTCGTGATCAGGGTGGACTGGATCAGCGGTTCGTGGACGTGTTCGCCGCAACCCCAACCCATGATCGGGTCGAAGCCGGCGGCCGGTTCAGAACCTGTGCTCATCGCGACCACGACGGTTGCTGTCCGGTCGTTTGGTGTGGGCGAACCTGCTGGCTGGTCGGCATCACTGCAGCCAGCCAGCAGGGCCAGCGACGTCAGGGAGATGAATCGGCGCCGGGAGAGCCGTGGAGGGCCACCGAACGCCTTCGCGGTTGTTGCAAACCTTGGCACCGGACTCCTGAGCGACACTATTACCCCTTCTGCGACCCCATCAAGAGGATACTTCAACGGTTTGCCTACCCCCGGGGGTTGGTTGTGGCTTCCCGCCTGCTAACGTGCGCGTTCGAAGCGACCTACCACCGGGAGGGGCTTTCTCACCATGCTGGTGATCACCGATGAGTTCCGCAGCGCTCTTGATCACCTGGCTGCGGGCAGCCACCTCTTCCTCACTGGAAAGGCCGGCACCGGAAAGTCGACGCTGATCAGGCATTTCATGGCCCGGACAGATCGCAATGTGATCGTGGTCGCGCCGACGGGGATCGCGGCGCTCAATGTTGAGGGCTACACGATCCACCGGCTGTTCTCGTTCCACCCCGCCATGACCGTCGACGAGGTGCGCAGCCGCAGCTACTTCCCGAGGCGATTCGCGAAGGCGCTGAAGGTGCTGGATGTGCTGATCGTCGACGAGGCATCCATGGTGCGCGCTGACCTGTTCGACATGCTCGCGGCCGCCCTGGAGCGGTTCGGCCCGCAGCCGGGCAAGCCGTTCGGCGGGGTGCAGATCGTGCTGGTGGGCGACCTCTACCAACTGCCGCCGGTAGTAACCGAGGGTGAGGCCGACTACTTCGCCACCCGCTATGCCACGCCCTACTTCTTCTCTGTGGACAGCTATGACACCGAAGATTTCCCTATCGTCCAGTTGGCCCATGTCTTCCGGCAGGCAGGCGATCACCAGTTGATCGAGGTGCTCAATGCGATCCGTGAGGGCAGCATCGGTGAGGACGCCCGCGCCGTGCTCAACTCGCGCACCCGGCCGGGTTTCAGCCCGCCGAGCGACGAGTTCTGGCTGACGCTGACCACCACCAACCGAATCGCAACCGCACGCAACCGGGTAGCACTCGAACGGTTGCCCGGTGAGGTGCACGTCCATGAAGCAGTGATCAGCGGCGACCTCGACCAGACTGATCCGCCCAATGATCGACGCATCGAATACAAGGTCGGCGCGCAAGTGATGATGCTGGTGAACGATCCGGGGGAGCGGTTCGTCAACGGCACGCTCGGCACGATCACCGGTATCGGCACCGATCACCAGGGTGCGCCAGTGGTCACTATCCAGACCCGCGAGGGTGAGCGGGTGGCGGTTGGCCCGCACACCTGGGACGTCACCAGACCAGTGGCCGAGGACGGGACTATCCGGCACGAGGTGATCGCGTCGTTTCGCCAGTTGCCCTTCCGGCTGGCGTGGGCGATCACGATCCACAAGAGCCAGGGGCAGACTGTCGAGTGGCTCGTTGTCGACCTGTCCGGTGGCACCTTTGCCTATGGCCAGCTTTACGTCGCGTTGAGCCGCTGCGTCTCGATGGAAGGCCTGGTGTTGCAGCGGGACGTAATTCCGAAGGACTTGAAAACTGATCAGCGGATCCGCCGCTTCCTGGCCCGGGATGGCGACGCGGGCGCTGCCCTCCCGGTCTACCTGGGCATCTGCTCGGCAGGAAACGAGGGGCCCCGAACCAGGCCGCGTCCGGTCGAGATCGCCGTGGTCACCGATGACGGCCGCGAGGTAACCACGCTCATCAATCCCGAATCAGATTTATATGATTCGCGTACCGCCTACGGCATCTGCGCTGGTGATGTGGTCGCTGCCCCGAGGCTGGCCGAGGCCTGGCCGGCACTCCTTCCGCACCTGGCCGGCCGCGTCCCGGTAGGAGTGGATATTGACCGGGAGTTGGAGTTCATCGATTTCGAGCTCAAACGCAACGGGATCGTCGAGCCCATGCCTCTTGGGGTGTTGCTTCCGTCAGATGCACTGACCGCTGGCGAGCGCGCCTCACTGCGGGCACCGACCGCACTGGAGCGGGCCCGCGCAACCCGTGCGATTGCCGAGCGACTGGGGTCGCATGACCCCTACGCCAGCATCTTCACCGGTGCACCCCGCCCCGGCTACCTGCTGCCACGGGGCGCGACCGTCGACCAGGCGATCTTCCCCGACTCCATGACCGCCGTTCAGCAGGCTGAGATGTTGAACAGGATTCAGCAACGTCGGTTGGGCGCCCAGGCCGAGGCTGATCTGACGAAAGTGCTCGTTCCGGGGGCCCGGGTCTGCTTCACCGGTTCGGTCCTGGACGACCGCGGCCGCTCGGTTGACCGGGCCGAGATGGAACAGTTGGCCACCCGGCGCGGGCTCGTCCCGGTCGGCAACGTATCGAAGACCCGCTGCGACGTTCTGGTGTGCGCGGAGCCCGGTAGCCAGTCGGGCAAGGCCCGCAAGGCGATGGAGTTCGAAAAACCGATCGTGCTGGCTGATGAGTTCCTGGCTTGGGCGGTGCAGGGTTGAGGCGAGTTTCGTCCAAACCGGCCCGATGGCTATAGTTTGGCTGGTCAGGCCGTTGGGTCTGGCGCGCCACCTTAGCTCAGTCGGTAGAGCGACGCTCTCGTAAAGCGTAGGCCGGGGGTTCGATTCCCCCAGGTGGCTCCCATATGTCGCTTCAAGCCACGGTGTCGAGTCTGCGGACGATCGGGACGCCAGCAGCGCGTTCGGCAACCAGGTCGTGAGCTGCCTGCCCGGCCAGCCACGCCCGGGCAGTACCAGGGCTATCCGGAGCCGGCGATCGCCCAGTGTCAGGGCGCTGAGCGGGTGCTGACTGGCTGGATCTGGGCAATCGGGAGCGCGCCCGGCTGCACTCGCACTGGCGTCAGAAGCGCAGCGGACATCCGCTGGTTTGGTCGACGGGACCAACTCTCAGGCATCGCTCGCTTGTGTGACGATGCGACTGGATTGCGGACAACTAGGCTGGCTCCATGATTGGGGGGGCAATGACCAGTCCAGCTTCTGAGCACCGGCGGAGGCTGCTCTACGAGCGCCGTTCTTTGCACACTCTGTTGGGCATCATGCAGCGCGGTGATGATGAGCGTCTGACTCCGACTCTGGTGTGCGAGCGGGCTGTGGCGGCCGCGTTGGATTTGACCAATTTTGATTGTGCGGTAGTCCGCAGCTACCACCAGGAATCAGATGCCTATGTGATCCGTGCCCAGCAGGGTCTTTCTCCGAGGCTGCAAGGAATGATGAGTTCGGCGCCAGCATCCACCTCGATCAATGGAGTTGCAGCGCGTCGCAGGTGGCCCGTGATGATCGAGCACTTGGACCAGGCCGAATATCAGTGGGATCGCGGGATCGATTGGGGCCCCGAGCGATTCACTAGCGTCATCTCGGTCCCCCTGCTGAGAGGGGAACGGGTGATGGGGACCATGGAGCTGGCAAACTTCGAGCCCTATGTTTGGGATGAGGATGAGGTCGGCTGGCTTGCTTTGGTCGGGCATGTAGTCGGTGTGCTGCTGAGCGAGAGCGAGCTTCGGGAGAGGGCAGCTGAGAGCGCGCGGATGCGTGAACGAGTGCAATTGTCCCGGGAGATTCATGACGGGGTGGTCCAAACCCTGGGCGTGATACGGCTGCTGTCCGAGGGAGCACTTGAGGCATGTGACGGGGGAGATCCTGAGGCAGCCCGGCAATTGATAGCAAGAATCAATTCAACGTCGGGTGGGGCCTACGCGGAACTTCGCGCAGCCATGACGCAACTCCGTCCTGGCCGAGAGCCTTCTGCGCCCGGTGTCGAAGCACTACGAACGGTGGCCGAGGATTTCTCCACACGCTGGGCTATGCCCGTAGAGTTCGTTCTGCGTCCGCCGCTACTTGCGGACCATCCCGCCTTGACGCCAGAGGCCACACTGCAGCTGTCGCGATTGGTGCAGGAGGCCTTGACCAATGTTCGACAACATGCCGCAGTACAGGGCGCCACGGTCAGTGTGACATCGGATCCGGACTGGTTCACGTGCGAAGTCCGGGATCAGGGCCGAGGATTCGACCCGGCACTGGTGGGTGAAGACCATGTCGGGTTGGAGATCATGTCTGAAAGAGTGAGCGACCTTGGTGGAACTCTCAGCGTTGTTTCTGCTGTTGGCGAGGGTACCCAGGTCGTGGCACGTGTCCCGCGCGCCTCAATCGATAGGCAGGCTGCCCATGACTAGTCTCCTTGTGGTCGATGACCACACGCTCTTCCGTGAGGGCATGATTGCTCTGATCGGGCAGTGGAGCGAATTCAGGGTGGTGGGTCAGGCAGAGGACGGGCCAACCGCGGTGGCCCTCGCTCAGGAGTTGCAGCCCGACATCGTGCTGTTGGATGTGAACATGCCTGGT
>JBMNPP010000167.1:0-6109 GCA_050943675.1 Brooklawnia sp. | reverse complement strand
CGAGCGGAATCGCTGCTGCAGATCTGGCCATTTCTGCGGGCGTGACAGCCATTATCGCCTTCAACGACATAGTGGCCGTGGGCATCCTTTCCAGGCTGCATCAACGCGGTCTTGAAATTCCCGGCGACATGAGCGTTGTGGGCATTGACGATGTGCTCATCTCTGATTCCACCTATCCCCCGCTCACCACGGTCATAATGCCGAAAGCCCGCCTGGGCAGCGCCGCAACCGAGCTGCTCGAAAAGGTTATTTCCGGGCAAAGCCCCGAGCCGGAACAAATTCTGGTGCCCGCCGAACTAGTGGTGCGCCAATCCACTGGTCCGGTCGGCACGATGTGAGCCCCGAGGGCGCCTGCTTGCCCAGTCCGTGGTGACGTGATGGAATCCGGCCATGGACCCGGCCCTGGAAGCCACGCCGGACCTCGTTGGCGAACGCCTGCTCCACCTTCGCGTCGCACACGGACTGAGCCTGACTGCGCTGTCAGAACAGACCTGTGTCTCCCGGAGCACCCTGTCACGGCTTGAGAACGGGCAGCGCCGCCCAACCCTGGAACTATTGCTGATGCTCGGCCGCATCTATCGGTTGTCGCTGGATGAACTCATCGGCGAGCCACGCGGTGAGGATTCCCGGTTCCGTCCGCAGCCGCAATGGGTCAAGGGCAAGGTGATCCTGCCGCTGAGCCGGCAGCCCAGCGAGATCCGGGCGTTCAAGATCGACATTCTGGCCTCACTGCGAAAGCCACGGCTGCGCAGCCACGAAGGCTTTGACTGGCTCTATGTACTCAGCGGCCATCTCAGGTTCATCCTCGGTGAGCAGGAGCGCATTCTGACCGCGGGCGAATCGGTCGAATTCAACACCGAGGTGCCACACTAGTTCGGCAGCACCGGAAACGGCACAGTTGAGTTGCTCAGCCTGTTTTCCAAACAGGGCACCCGCATCCACCTGGACGAGAACGAAGAATCCTCCACAGAACCCTGACCCTTCGTCCCAGTTTTGGCAACAAGCAATTGGCAGGCCACGCGGGGCTCCGTAGCCTGCTCCCCGTGACGGGTACACATTCCTCAGCGGGTACAAAGCCGCCAACTGAGCCAGGGCAGAAGGACATCGTTTTTCGCCCCATCGGCTTCGTGCGCTCGCCATACACTTCGCTGACCGAAGTGCCTCGCCAGGGCGCGCTGAAACCACAAGCAACTGCCTGGCTGGAGTTGCTGCCCGAATTCGCCGAAGGGGCCCGCGACATCACGGTGGGCAGCAGCGCCCTGGTGCTCTTCCACTTTGATCGACACCACGACTATGACCTCGTGACGATCGCAAGGAAGACCGGCGAGGTAAAAGGAGTGTTCTCTACCCGCTCACCCCGGCGGCCGAACGGCATCGGTGCCTCGGTGGTGCGCTTCACCACCGTGCTGCCTGGGCGCCTGGAGTTCACCGGCGTCGACATGGTGGAGGGCACGCCAGTCCTGGACATCAAACCCATGGACTCACCGCCGCCTGAACTGCCCTGATCGCCGCCTGCCTGCGGTGAAATACAACTGAATGAGCTCACGGGTTTACAAGCTGTAATGAAAAGGGAAGCGGGTGAGAATCCCGCGCAACCCCCGTTACTGTAAGCGCCGCCAAACTGCCCATCAAATGCCACTGGGGACCACCCGGGAAGGCGATGGAAGCAGGGCTCAAGCCAGGAGACCTGCCCGTGCGACACGCAGCAACGATGCCTCGGAGGGAGGCATCGCCTGGTTCCAGACGACCCTGTGTGTCACGGCGCACGGGGTCGTCCTTTGGATTCCGGTGCGCCTTCGTAAACCACGAAACGGAGGAAACCGATGCGAATCCGAAAGACCGCCACCGGGCTGGCAGCCGCGCTGGCGCTCGTCCTGGCTGGTTGCAGCAGCACACCCGCAGCCGAGCCGAGCCCCGAGCCTGCCGAGGAACTGACAATCACCGACATGGCGGGCCGTGAGGTGAGCCTGCAACTGCCAATTGAGCGGTATGCCATCAGCACGTTCGACGTCATCGACTTCATCACCCCGCTGATCGGTGAGGAGTCGTTCGACAAGCTGGTGGGCGTCGGCAATTCTGGCGGCAAGGACGCCTACGACGACATCTACAACGAAATGTTCCCCGACCTCGATGAGCGGATCGGCGTCATCTCCGAGCACAACGCACCATTCGACCTGGAGATGATCCTGGCGAAGAAGCCGGACGTGCTCATCGTGAACTCGGCCATGCAGGCCCACACCCATGCCCTCGACATCGAGGCTCAGTTGACCGATGCAGGCATCGAACTGGTGCTCATCGATGTGCCCCAGGATCTTGCCACCTCCAGCCAGGAAGCCGTGAACCTGCTGGGCCAGGTCTTCGGGGCCGAAGAGCGGGCCAGCGAAGTGGTGGAATTCATCGACGACCAGTTCGAACTGGTTACCAGCAAGAACCTGGCCAGTCGGCAGGATCGGCCCACCGTCTACTACGAGAAGTCCGGAACCGCCGAAGAGTTCGGCACCACCAGCCGCAGCACCTCGGGTTGGGGCGCAGTCGTGGCGTTGGCCGGTGGCGACAATATCGCCGAGTCGTTGGTCGGTGAGGGGGCCGGCAGCCCAGGCGGGAAAGGTGGTCCCGGCGGTGGCTCGCCCACGGTGGATCCCGAAAAAGTCTTGACTGCTGACCCGGACTTCATCTTCCTGTCCGGCACCAACAGCCTCGGCCTGGGAGCAGATCCCAACCTCGCTGCGGTCGCTGATTTCTCGATCGTCGAGCGCCCGGGCTGGTCGGAACTGTCCGCAGTGCAACAAGGCAAGGTCTACGAGTTGCAACACGAGCTCTCGCGCACCGTGGTCGCCTTCTACCCGACGCTGGTGATGGCCCAGGCCATGTACCCCGATGAATTCAGCGACGTCGACCCCGACGCACTGCTCGCAGAGTTCTACGACGAGTTCTTGCTGATCGACGCTGACCAAGGCGTATGGAAGCTGCAGTTGCCCACAGCATGACCTCGGTTACAGTCGGCCGGCAGGTCTACCGGCGCGCAGTGCGTGGCAAGGTGGCCGTGGTGGTCACCTTGCCCGTCCTGCTCGCCCTGGTCTTCTTGATCAACGTGGCTACAGGGTCTTCCCAGGTGAGCCTGCGGGACGCATTCGAGGTGCTCACTGGCGGCATCGCCGACCCCATGGTCACCACGATCGTCCACGAGATCAGGGTCCCAATGGCCCTGATGGCAATCGTCGTCGGGGCGGCCCTGTCGATCGGTGGCTGCGGCATGCAGACCATCCTGCGAAACCCGATGGCCAGCCCGTTCACCCTGGGTATCTCGGCGGCAGCCTCGTTCGGGGCGGCGCTTGGCTTCATCCTCGACGCCAATGTGCTGCGTCTGCCGGGCACGCTCATGGTCACCGGGAACGCCTTCGGGTTCGCCCTGCTCGCCGCGGCCATCATCTATCTGCTTTCGATGCGCCGCGGCACCGGCAAGAGCACGATCATCCTGTTCGGGATCGCGCTGAACTTCCTGTTCAACGCCCTGACCATGCTGCTGCAATACGTCGCTGATGAGGACGAACTGCAGAGCCTGGTGTTCTGGACCTTCGGCAGCCTGCTCAAGACCACCTGGGAGAAGCTGGCCATAGTGTCAGCCGTCCTGGCCGTTTCAGTCGTGCTCTACTTCCGCAACAGCTGGCGGCTCACCTCCCTGTTGCTGGACGACGACAAAGCCAAGAGCCTGGGGGTTGATGTGGAGCGATTGCGACGGATCATCATCATCACCGTCTCGGTGCTGGCGGCCTCAGCGGTTGCCTTCGTCGGCACCATCGGGTTCGTCGGCCTGGTCGCCCCGCACATCGCCCGCGGCATCGTCGGCGAGGACCAGCGATTCTTCATGCCGACGTCGGCCCTCATCGGGGCCGCGATCCTCTCGGTGGCGTTCCTGGTCTCGAAACTGGTCATCCCGGGGACGATCCTGCCCGTGGGATTGGTCACCGCATTCGTCGGGATCCCGTTCTTCATCGCGATCATCGTCAGCCGTCGGGGGCTGTCGTGAGCCTTCAGGTGGACGAGTTGAACTTCAGCTACCCGGGGCGAGGCCGCCGCCAGGAAGTCTTCCACTCGCTCAGCGTGAGCTTTGCGCCCGGTCTGAATGTGCTGCTCGGCCCGAACGGCGCTGGCAAGTCAACACTGCTGAAATGCATCTTCGGGCTGCTGCGCCCCGATGGGCACATGAGTTACGACGGAGAATCCCTGGTCGGACTGCCGCTGGACCGGGTGATCGAAATCATGGCCTACCTGCCGCAATCCGAGACCGCCGTAATCCGCCTTTCAGTCCTGGAGGTTGTGCTGCTGGGCAGATTGCCGAACTTGAGAACCCGGGTGCAGGACGAAGACCTCGCTGCAGTCACCGAGATGCTCAGCTACCTCGATATTCTCGACCTGGCCGACCGCCCATACGCCACCCTGAGTGGTGGCCAGCAAAAACTCGTCTCAATCGCCCAGACGCTGGTGCGCCGTCCGAGGCTGATCCTGATGGACGAGCCCACCAATTCCCTCGACCTGCAGCGCCAGCTCGAGTTCTGTCAGATCCTCCGTCAGATTGTGGCGCAGCAGCGCATCGACCTGGTGCTTGCGATGCACGACCTGAACCTCGCCGCCCGTCATGCCGACCACCTCGTCGTGCTCGACCGCAATGGCAGGGCGGCTGCACACGGCACGCCGGCCGAAGTGATCACCGAAGCCCTGCTGCACGATGTCTACGGAGTGCACGCCCGAGTGGACTGCGACCCAGATGGCGTGCCGGTGGTTTCGCCGCTCAGTTCGGTTCGAACCCGGACCGACGCGGGCCTGCCGTCAGCGGACCTTGGTAGCTGATTCTGGCGGGCTCGCCGCAGGAATGGTCACCAGAACGACTCCGGGCTCTCGAACCCGTTCTTTGCTGCAATCGCAAAGGCGGGACTGCCGCCCAGACGGGCCCAGAGAGCTAACCCTCCTGCCGCTCCATCCATTCCCGGTAGGACCCGGTCTCGAGGACCTCACCGGACTGGTCATCGACCAGTTCAACGGTGATGTCGATGTCTGCCGCGTCCACACCCGCGAACTGCTGGTAAAGAGCGCCCTGGACATAGAAGGCGATCACGTATAGGCCCTCGAATGGGCTATAGGTCGACGCGTTAACCTTTGCGCTGAACGACGTCAGGTCATTATTGACTTCAATCCCTGAGAACGAATTGTCGGGATCGCCGACCATTTCATCAAGAGACTGCCGCACTGTGCCACGCATTTCGTCCAGCAACTCACGCTGCTGAGCCCGGGTCATGGTGTAAGTCACTGTTTCTTCATCAACGGTGGCCTTCATTCCCTTCGCCTCAGCCGCATCGATGATGTCCTGGTCGGTCATGTCTGAATCGAAGTCGAGCAGCGAGCGACGGATCTTCACGTCCACCTTGAACAGGCCCTCGTCGACCTCAACCACTGGGCCGGTGCTGGTTGACGAGGTGGATGGAGTGTTGGCATCGGTTGTCGCCGGGTCGGCCTCGGAGCCACACCCCACCATCACGAATGCCCCTACCAAGGCCAATGCACCCGCAGTGATCCGGCGGAAAGTTCCCATGTCGTCCTCCTGGCGCTCCCCCGTCCGCACCCGCGATGACCCGACACTTGTTGTGTGGGCTGTCAGGAGGCAAGCATCGCCAACCCTATGGCTCGCCACTGACTCAGCCTTGCCCGGGAGTCCTTGTCAGCGGGCTGGGACCACGGAGGTAGGGCATTTGTCGGATGTGCCCCGCGCGTCGATGGTGTGGATTGGAGTCAGCACTGGACCCGTACAGAGAGGTAACGTCCATGACTGGCACTGTTTGTCTTACCTTCCACTTCGACGCGATCAGCCTGTGGCCCGGCATGTTCAACATGGCCTCGCCGTCCCCGGTTTCGCGTGGTGAATTCGGCGCTCGCGTGGGTGTGCCGAGGATCCTCAAGATCCTGCGGCGCGAAGGTATCAAGGCCACCTTCTTCACCCCGGGGCTCACTGTCGAGACGTTCCCCGAGATCTGCCAGGAGATCCGCGCCGACGGCCACGAATTCGCCCACCACGGCTACCGGCACATCAGCCCGGTGCCGATGAGCGAGGCAGAAG
>JBMNPP010000166.1:0-6155 GCA_050943675.1 Brooklawnia sp. | reverse complement strand
CCACCACGTCGGTGCCCAGTGATTCGCCGAAGTAAATCCTGCATTCCTGGCCGAAGCCCTGCTCAGTGAGGAACCGGCTGGCAGCCCGTGCGTCGGCGTTCAATCCGTCCTCGCTCGGTGAACCGGGGTTGCCGCCGTAGCCGCGGTAGTCCATCAGCAGCACCGTGAACCCCCGCTCTGCGACGTGTGTGGCCAGCCCGGCCCGCGAGGCGCGGTTGCCCCCATTACCTGAGGCCATCAACACCGCCACGCCACGATCACTGCCCGTCGGTGGCACCAACCAGGCGTCCAGGTCGAGGCCGTCATCGGTGTGCAGGACGACATCTGCTGCACCGGGCACCGTCCGGGCGGCAGGGCCCGGGTCGGTGGTATCCGGGAAATACATCATGCTGCGTTGCAGTGGACCGCTGGCGACAGCGATCCCGGCTGCGATCGCCGCGAGCACGCCCACTGCGATGATCAGCCTCCTGCCCCGCTTGCTCAAATGACTGGGGTGGGCAGCTCCTGGCCGGCGAAGTGCGCGGTGAGGTTGTCCCGCATCAACTTGCCCATCGCCTGGCGGGTCTCGAAGGTGCCGCTGGCGGCATGTGGCTGCAGCAGGACGTTGTCGAGTGCCAGGAAGCGTGGGTTGAGGTTCGGTTCACCATCGAAGACATCGAGCGCGGCGTAGCCGGTGGTGCCATTCTCCAGTGCGTCCAGCAGGGCCTCTTCGTCGATATTGGAGGAGCGGCTGATGTTGATCAGCATGCCGTCCGGGCCCAGCGCTGCCAGCACTTCCGCGTTCACAGTGCCCCTGGTGGCTGCCGAGGCTGCCAGGGTAACGAAGAGGAAATCGGAACGTTCGGCCAGGGCTACCGCGTCGGGGACGAATTCCCAGTCAGGGGCGTAGTCCTTGGCGGCGATGTCGGTGTAGGCAATGTCCATGCCGAAGCCCTGCAGCCGCTTGGCGACCTCGAAGCCGATCCGGCCCAGGCCGAGTACACCGGCCCGCTTGCCCCACACCCGGCGCTTCAGCGGGTAGAGCCCCTTGCTGGCCCACGAACCGCTGCGCACCCACTGCTCGGCGCCAACGATGTCGCGGGACAGCGCCAGCATCATCGCTACGCCCAGGTCGGCGACATCGCCGGTGAGCACGTCAGGGGTGTTGGTGACCCGAATGCCGCGCGCACGGGCTGCGTCCAGGTCGACCGCGTCATAGCCGACCCCGTAGACCGAGATGATCTCCAGGTTCGGCAGGGCTTCGATCATGGCGGCGTCGGCGCCCAACTCGCCGCGGGTTGCGATACCACGCACCCGGGCCCCGACCTCACGCAGCATCGCGTCCTTGTCGGCGGCCTCGTAGTAACGGTGCATCGTGAATGCGGCGTCAAGCGGTTCCTGGTCCCACTCGGGGTACGGACCAACCTGCAGGATCTCGGGCCTGGGCATCGGGAACTCCTCACTGAGCGGGTTGAATCGTTTTCGCAAATGCTAGCGCTCCCCGGCACTGCACAGTGCCGAAGTGGTCAGCCGATGTGGAAGTAGCGCTGCACCAACTCATCGAGCAGCCCCTTCTGCTCCAGCAACTGGGTGCGCAGGTCACGGTCACCGTATTTCTGCAGGCGGGCCGCCCAGCTGTCGATGAGCCCGGCCGGGAAGACCTGATCCTTCTCGTAGTTGGCGCGCTGGGCGAGCAGTCGTTCGGCCGATTCGAAGCATGAGGTCGGCAACTGGTCGAGCCCCTCAACCTGGGCGGCGTTGCCCGACACATAGCGCTGGTCGGCGTAGTCCAGCATGCCGGGTGTGGTCAGCCCCTCGCGGGCCGCCACCGCCAGTCCGGCCAACAGCAGATGGATATTGGCCGAGCCGTCCGGGCTGCGCAGTTCGATGGTCTGGGCATCATGGGGCAGGTCACCCACAGGCGGCTCACCGGGGTTGGCGTCCAGGAACATCCGGTCGTCCACGTTCTGCCAGCCGAGCGGGACGCGCACCAGTGCCGAACGGTTCCGGTCACCCCAGCAGATGGCGGTCGGGGCCTCCTGGTGTGGCACCAGCCGCAGGAATGAGGTGGGCACGGTATTGCCGAAGGCAGTCAACGAGGCGGCATGCGACAGGTAGCCGCCGATCACCATGCGGGCCTCGTCGGTCAGCCCCTTGCCGTCGCTGAATATGTTGGCCTGGCCGCGCATCAGGCGGGTGTGGAAGTGCATGCCCGAGCCGGCCTGCCCGACCACGATCTTCGGCGAGAAACTCACCTCGAGCCCGTGGCTGTAGGCGACCTGGCGCACCACCCACTTGGCCAGCGACATCTGGTCGGCGGCCTGGCTGATCGGGGTGGGTGAGAACTCGATCTCGTGCTGCACGTGCTGGGTGCCGTTGGCGACGAAATTGCCAACCTCGGCATGCGCATACTTCAACGAACAGCCCATCTGGGCCAGGTGGTAGAGCGTCTCCTGCCTGATCTCACCCCACTTCGAGAATGGCGGGGCCTCGTGGTAGCCGCGCTGCTCGACCACCGGGTAGAGCAGGTCGGCAGGGCTGAACAGGTAGTACTCGAGTTCGCCGAGCGCCTCCAGGTGCGTCCCGGTGGCTGTGGTCAAGGAGTCCTGAGCCTTGCGCAGGATGTGCTCCGGGGCGCTGGCCAGCGGGTTGCCGTCGACGTCGTAGAACGAGCAGAGCAGCTCCAGGGAGGGCTGCTGGCTGAACGGGTTCATGAACGCGGTCCGGAACCTGGGCACCACGTACAGGTCGGAAGAACTTGCCTCGACGAAGCTGAACAGGCTCGACCCATCGACCCGCTCTCCCATAGTCAACAAGCGATCAAGTTGTGCCCGCGACTCGACCACGAAGTTGAGCATCTTCAACCGTCCGTCACCAGCCAGGTAACGCAGGTTGACCATGCGGATGCCGTTGGCGGCGATGTAGGCCATGATGTCAGCCTTGGTGAATTCGGCGGCCGGCTTGTCAAGCGCACGCACCAGCTGGTTTGGATTGAGTGCAACAGTGTCCGAATCGAGCACGGATTTCCTCTCTTTGCCTGCCGGCCATTTTTTCACGGCTTGGCACGGCCGACAGCACCGTCCATCCTCGGGCAGGCGTTTGGAGAGGTACGACTCACCAGAGCATCGCAACTGCGGCGTTGACCAGCACCAGCGCGATCATCCCGTAGACGACGGGCTTGCTCAGCGTTACTCCCCGATGGATGTACAGGCCGAACGCGATGACCAACCCGATCAGCAGTTTGACGGTGAATTTGGGCCAGTTCGGATCACCGGTCTGGATGATGTACATCGTGAGCCCGACCCCGCTGATCACCAGGACA
Organism: Brooklawnia sp.; assembly: GCA_050943675.1. Classification (GTDB taxonomy): domain Bacteria; phylum Actinomycetota; class Actinomycetes; order Propionibacteriales; family Propionibacteriaceae; genus Brooklawnia. The sequence goes on along the minus strand of JBMNPP010000166.1, from coordinate 2,854 downwards.
GCCGCCGACACCAGGGCGAGCCCGGTCACCCTGGACTCACCAGTGGCCAGCTTCGGCACCTGCGTCCCCAACCCGATCAGCACCAGGATCAGGGCCAGCGCGTGCAGGACGATCAGGGTCAGGTAGATCGGGTTCACGATGGTTCCTTTCATGACACAGCGCAATGGCCATGCTACGGCCCACCCTAAGCTGGCCCCTGTGGGCCTGACCAATCCGTTTGCTCGTCTTCCTCTGAGCGGCCGCCGCAGCCGAGGACGGCGTTGGGCATCGGCATTTGACTCGTCGTGGAAACAGGCCCTGGACAGCGTCAACAAGCTCGCCTCGCTGACGGTGCCCGAGGCGATCACCGGCATCGGCGGCTACGCGGCCTCGTTCTCACCCAGCCTGCTTCCCCGGCCGTGGTACTTCCAGGGCCTGGTGTCAGGTTTGAGCGCAATGTTCGGCTACCAGGTGGGCCTGCTGCTCAGTTGGACGGCCAGCGCGGTGGCCGAGAGGCTCGGTGTCGAGGTCCGGCTGAAGCCAGGTCTGCGGTTCGGTGGCATGACAGCGGGCGCTGCGGTGCTGGCAGTCGGCACGGTGGCGATCCCCCTGTGGTCGCTGCGCTGGCACCGCAACACCGCCAACCATGTGCAGCGGCCCGGACCGGGCGCGCTTTGGGCCACCGGTTCGGCTGGGGTCGCAGCCGGGGTGTTCTGGCTGCTGCTGGGGCAATGGAAGGCCACCCTTTGGGCCATCAAATTCGTCACCGACCGGCTCAGCAGCCATCGGCTAGCTTTCGGGCTGCTGGCCCGCCTGGTCTCGACACTGGTGGTGCTGGCCACGATCCTGGTGGTGCTCGACCAGGTGATCCTGCGCGGCGTGGTCGGGGTGGCGACCTCGGCCTCGGCACAGGTCGACCGGCGCACCCCACCCAATGTCTTCCAGCCGGCCACGCCACTGCACTCGGGATCGGTTGAATCCTTCGAGGAATGGGAGTCGCTGGGCCTGCAGGGCAAGCGGTTCACCTGCGCGGGACCCAGCCGCGAACGCATCATCGAGGTGCTGGGCGACGATGCCGGCGTCCACCAGCCGATCAGGGCGTATGCATCGATGAATGGACGCAGCCTGCCCGAGGTGACCGCGGCAGTGCTGGCCGAACTCGACCGCACAGATGCGTGGTCGCGCCGCGCGATCCTGGTCGTGACCACTACAGGCCGCGGCAACGTCAACGAATGGAGCACCTCGGCCTTCGAGTTCCTGATGCGCGGTGATTGCGCGACGGCCGCCATGCAGTATTCGGGGCTGCCCTCAGCGGTGACCATGCTGAGCAGCAAGCAACAGCCCGTGGAGGCCTCCCGGCTGCTGTTCGGAGCCATCGAGGAACGGGTGAACGCGTTGCCCACCGACCAGCGTCCGAAACTCTACGTCGCTGGTGAATCACTGGGCGCCTTCGGCTCAAACGGCACCTTCGATTCGGCCGACGACATGGTCGCCCGGGCCGCTGGCGGGGTGTGGACCGGCTGCCCCACCTTCTCGCCCCTGCACACCGAGTTGACCCGCGCCCGGGATGCCGGTTCGACCAGTGTCCTCCCGGTCGTCGATGGTGGCCGTCACGTCCGCTTCGCGATGACCCCGCAGCAACTTCTCACCGGTCCCAACGGCCAACCCCTGGGCGAATGGGCCGAGCCGCGGTTCGTCTACCTGCAGAACGACACCGACCCGGTGGTCTGGTGGGGCACCCACCTGCTCTGGCAGCGGCCGGCCTGGCTGGACGAGACGGCCGGGGACGGCACCCCCATGGGGCAGATGCCCTGGTGGCCGTTCATCACCTTCTGGCAGATCGCGGTCGACATGACGGCCTGCCGCTCCGTCGGGCCCGGCTACGGGCACAAATACCATTCAGCGCAGTGCGTCCCCACCTGGGCCGCCGTGCTGGGGCTCGATCCGCAAGCCGATTGGTCGGCGGTCATCGAGGCTCTGGACACCGACGTGCCGCCTGTGGCGCCGTGACTCTTGTGGCCCATTTATGGTTGGGGCATGGAAACTCGCAGGCTGGGTGACAGCGATCTCATGGTCAGCGTGGTCGGCATGGGCGGCAACAATTTCTCGCGCCCGAAGACCGCATCAGAAACGCAGGAGGGTAGCGTCGCGGTGATCCAGGCCGCGATCGATGCCGGTATCACCTTCATCGATGGCGCCGACATCTACGGCACCCCGCCCGGCACCAGTGAGGAGTTCATCGCCGAAGCGATCAAGGGGCGCCGCGACCAGGTGGTGTTGTCAACCAAGTTCGGGTTCCAGGGCGTCGACATGTACCCGGATCAGGATCTTGGGCCCAAGGGTGGCGAACGCTACATCAGGTATGCCGTCGAGCAGTCACTGCGCCGGTTGCAGACCGACCGTATCGACCTGCTGCAGATGCACTCCCCCGACCCCGACACCCCGATCGCCGAGACCCTGCGGGTGCTGACCGACCTGGTCGCCGAGGGCAAGGTGCGCCATGTCGGCAATTCCAACTTCACCGCTGAGCAACTGGTGGCAGCCGACGAGGCGGCCCGGGCAAACGGGTTCGTCCGTTTCGTCTCTGCCCAGAACGGCTACTCGCTGATCGAGCGCGAGGCCGAGACGGAATTGCTGCCCACAGCTGAGCGGCTGGGCCTGGGGTTCTTCCCCTACTATCCGCTGTTCAACGGGCTGCTGACCGGCAAGTACACCCAGGGGATAGGCGAGGGCAGGCTCAGCAAGATCAAGCCGCAGTTGCTCGAGACCACCGACTGGGACCGGCTTAAGGCCTATCAGCAGTTGTGCGACGAGGCCGGGTTCACCATGCTCCAGGCGACCTTCAGCTGGATGGCCGCCCAGGCTCCGATCGCCT
>JBMNPP010000165.1:0-6157 GCA_050943675.1 Brooklawnia sp. | reverse complement strand
TCGAATACCTCGGTCCACTGGCGGTGGCGATCATCGGCTCCCGCGGCCGGCTCGACCTGCTCTGGGTTGGGCTGGCGGCCGCCGGGGTGGCGCTGCTCGGTTTCCGTCCGGTCGCCCTCGACCTGCGCGGCGTCGCATTCATCCTGGGCGCTGCCATCTGCTGGGCCGGCTACATCACCGCCGGGGCCCGGGCAAGACGGTTCTGGCACGGCACCGACCTGGTGACAATGGCCTGCCTTTTCGGAGCGCTGCTGCTGGCGGCACCAGCCATCGCGGGCGGTGGCCCGTCCTTGTGGACGCCCCAGGTGCTGCTCACCGGCCTGGTGGTGGGGGTGCTCAGCTCGGTACTGCCCTACAGCCTCGACCTGGTCGCGCTGGGACGGATCTCACCGGCCCTGTTCAGCATCCTGCAGTCCCTGGCACCCGCGGCGGCGGCACTGGCCGGCCTGGTCGTGCTCGGTGAGGTGCTGGGCTGGACCGACTGGCTGGCACTGGTCGCGGTCGTCGTCGCATCGGCTGGCGCGACACTGACAGCCCAGGCGCGTGAGCGGGCCAATCCCGCCTCAGCAGGGGCGTTGTAGACTGGTTTGCTGTGTCAAACGTGAGCCGAGCCCAAACCGCTGCCCTGGCGACCCTGCTTCCGGCCAGCCCCATCATCAGTGAGCTCGGCCAATTATTCACCGAGGCAGGCCACCAGCTGTACCTGGTGGGCGGTTCGGTCCGCGACGCGCTGCTCGGCCAACTCGGCAGCGACCTCGACTTCACCACCTCTGCCCGGCCCACCGAAACCGAGGGCCTGCTCAGGCAGTTCACCCGCACCGTGTGGGATATCGGCAGCGACTACGGCACCATCAGCGCCCGGGCCACCCGCGACGGCCACACCTGGCAGATCGAGGTGACGACCTTCCGGGCCGACAGCTACCAGGCCGACTCCCGCAAGCCCGAGGTGGTCTTCGGCCACAGCATCACCGACGACCTGGTGCGCCGCGACTTCACCGTCAATGCGATGGCCCTCGACGTCGGCGGCGGCAGCCCCGACACCTGGCGCTTCATCGACCCCCACGGTGGCCTGGCCGATCTGGCGGCCCGGCTGCTGCGCACCCCATCAGCACCGCAGACCAGCTTCGGTGACGACCCGTTGCGCATGATGCGCGCCGCCCGCTTCGCCTCCCAGTTGAACTTCGAGGTCGAACCGGCCACCGCCCGGGCAATGGGCCAGATGGCCGAGCGCATCAAGATCATCAGCGCTGAACGCGTCCGCGACGAACTCACCAAACTGCTGCTCACCGACGCCCCGCGTCCCGGCCTCGACCTGCTGGTGGGCAGCGGCATCGCCGAAATCGTGCTGCCCGAATTGCCCGCGATGCAGCTCGAACGCGATGAGCACCTGCGGCACAAGGACGTCTACGACCACTCACTGACGGTGCTTGAGCAGGCCATCGAGCTTGAGAAGGCCCGCGACTACGTGGACGGCCGGCCCAACCCCGACCACCAGCCCGACCTGATCGTCCGGTTGGCGGCACTGCTGCACGACATCGGCAAACCGGCCACCCGCCGCTTCGAGGGCGGCAAGGTCACCTTCCACCAGCACGACCTGGTCGGTGCCCGGATGGCCCGCAAGCGGCTCACCGCCCTGCGCTATCCGAAGGACGTCATCGCCCCGGTCACCCAGCTCATCGCCCAGCACCTGCGTTTCCACGGTTACGCCGAGGGCTCCTCAGGTGGCGCCTCGAGCGGCTGGACTGACGCAGCGGTTCGCCGCTACGTCCGCGACGCCGGTGACCAGCTCGAGCGCCTGCACATCCTGACCCGCAGTGACTGCACGACCCGCAACGTCCGCAAGGCCGACCGGCTGCGGCGAGCCTATGATGAGCTGGAGTACCGTATCGACGAGCTGGCTGCCGCCGAAGAACTGGATGCGATGCGCCCCGATCTGGACGGTAACCAGATCATGGCCCTGCTGGGCGTCAAGCCCGGACGGGAAGTGGGCCGCGCCTACCAGTTCCTGCTGGAGCGGCGAATGACCGACGGCCCGCTCGGTGAGGAGCGTGCTCGCGCCGAACTGCTCCAGTGGTGGGCCGACCAGCAGGACGACCCCGCCACACCCTGAACCGCGCAAGGAAACGATTTGAACAACAGGCCGAAGAATCCAGCCAATGCGATTCGAGTGCCCGGCACCGACCGGCTGTTCTTCCGACGCCGCATCCTGCTGGTCCTGCTCACCCTGCTGGCCATGACACTCATGGCGATCAGCTCGATCAATGTGGCCCTGCCCAGCATCGAATCCAGCATCGGGGCCTCGAACACCGACATCCAGTGGATGCTGTCCGGCTATGCCCTTTCCTTCGGCATCGTGCTGGTGGCAGCCGGCAGGGTCGGTGATGTGCTGGGCCGCAGCGGCGCCTTCGTGATCGGCCTGGCACTGTTCACCGTGGCGTCAGCGGCCTGCGCGGCAGCGAGCGACCCCGCGCTGTTGAACACCATGCGGATCGTGCAGGGTGTTGGCGCCGGAATCGCCTCACCCCAGGTGAACGGGCTGATCCTGCAGTACTTCGAGGGACGTCAACGCGCGCGTGCCTTCGCCATGTTCGGGTTGACCGTCTCGGTCGCTGTCGCCATCGCCCCGGCCCTGACCGGTCTGTTGATCGGCTGGCTGGGGCCCGACCTTGGGTGGCGGGCGTCCTTCCTGTGGAATGTGCCGCTCGGGTTGGTCTCGATCATCCTGGCGCTGCGCTGGCTACCGTTCGGCACTGAGCGGACCCGCAGGCTGCGCCGCAAGGAAGGCGGCTACGTAAGCACCCGGATCGACCTCGACCCGGTGGGCATGCTGCTGCTGGCGCTGACCGTGCTGTGCATCTTGCTGCCGTTCATGATCAAGCAGCCGGTCTGGTTCATCCTGCTGGCGGTCGGGGCCGGTCTGGCCTGGGCGTGGGTGGCCTGGGAACGGAACTACCAGGAGGCCGGTCGCGAACCGATGGTCGACCTGCGGCTCTTCCGGTACCGGTCATTCACCAACGCCACCGTCATCTCCAGCGTGCAGTTCCTGGGTGGCACCTCGGTCTTCGCGATCCTGGCGCTGTACATGCAGAACGGCCTTGGGGTAGCGGCCCTGCTGGTCGGCCTGATTGGGCTGCCCAATGCGATCGCCTCAGCAGTGGCCTCGGTGTGGACCGGTGAACACGTCCTCACCAGTGGACGCAAGATCGTGCTCGGAGTCTTCGGCTGCTATGTGGTCGGCCTGATCATCTGCATCGTGCTGGCCCAGTTCATGGGGCCTGGCGGGGCCATCAACCCGATGTGGATGGCAGTCCCCCTGATCCTGACCGGCATCGGTGTCGGCGGTTTCAACTCGGCGAACCAGACCCTCTCGCAGGCCGACATTCCACCTGCCATCGGCGGTACGGCCGGTGCTGTCAAGCAGGTCGGCGAACGAATCGGCACCGCCGTTGGCAATGCGATGACCACTGCGGTGCTGTTCGCGCTGGCCGCCACCAGCTGGACGGCTGGTTTCACCGGGGCGTACGCGCTGATCACCCTGATCATCATCGTGGCGATGATCCTGGCCTTCATCGACCTGCGCCAACTCGGCAGCGGAGTCAAGGCCCCGAAGGTACCCGCCTGAGGCTGCCCTGGCCCAGCAGGTGGCGAATAGGATGATCCAGTGCACACGCGACTGAGGTGGCTGGGGTTGGCGCCCCTGCTGCTCAGCGTGCTGTTGGGGCTGATCCTGGTACCGATCACCACCAGCCAGGCCCAGCCCACCGGTGAGGTAATTATCGAACTCACCGGGATGGAACCGACCCGGTTGAGCAACAGCGGCCAACTCGCGCTCAGTGGCCGGCTGACCAACACCTCGGAGGCCGATCTGCGCGACATCGAAGTGGTGTTCTGGCGTGATGCCACACCGTTGACGACCTTCGCCCAGTTGGCCGAGGCGGACCCCAGCGGGCTGCGGGGTGCCCTGCTGAACTCAGCCGAAGCGCGGCAACAGTTCAGCCTGCTGGCCGCCGGGCAGAGCATCGACTTCACTGTGCGCGCAGAACTGGGGCCGCAGGCCGCCGAACAAACCTGGCTCAGCGAACCGGGCGTGGCCTATCGCGTCGGGGTCGAAGTGATCGATTCAGTGGCACGCAGCCGGTTGGCCCGCGCCACCACCCTCATCAGCTACCCCGACAGCGAGCAGGTGCCCTTCGGAACCATCGTCCAGCTGACCGCCCGGCCCAGCCTGCTGCCGCTCGAATCAGGGGACGACCAACCCGCCGTCTACGCCGACGCCTCACTGGCCACCGAACTGGCTGGACGACTCGACACGCTCCTGGAACTCGCCGAACAACCCGACGTGCTCACGGTGGTCGATCCGGCGCTGTACGACGCGGTGCTGGCGATGACCGATCCCCACCTGGTCACCCAACCCGACGGCCAGCAGGCTGCCGGCACGCAGGAAGACCAGCAACTGGCTTCTGCCTGGCTTTCCCGGCTGCAGGCCCTGGTCGAAGGCGACCAGGCCGCCCGCAGCCTGTACGGCACCCCAGATGTGACCGGGGCGGTCGCCTCGGGCCACGGTGAGGTGGTCAGCCAGGCCGTGGCTGCGCTGCCTGCCGCTCACCCGCTGGCCGGACTGCCGCTGGTCATCATCCCCGCCGATGGTGAACTCGACCAGCCAACCGCTGAGGCCCTGCAGCAGGCCAATCCCCAGCTGGTCGCGGCCAGCAACCTGCCCGGCACCCGGCTGCTGCAGCAGGCCCAAGAGCTGTCGCTGCTATCGGTCGCGCCCGATTCCGAACCGGAAACCGGCGTGGTTGCGCACCGCAACTGGCAGCTCGCCCACCAGTTGATCGGTGCCCGCCACGACCTGCCACAGGTGCAGGTGGTCAGCACCATCGAGCAGGCGGCCACCGAATTCGAGGAGCACGACTGGCGGGCCCGGCAGCCGGTCAGCCAACTGCTGGCCGAGCAGACCAGCCCGCAAACCGTCACCCTGCCGGCCCCGACCCGCTCGCCCGTCGCCGAGTCACTAACCGGCGCCACTGAGCAGGTGGCCGAGCTGCTGTTCACCTGGAGCGACCTGATCGGTCAACCGGAACTGACCATCCAGGACCTGGCCGGCATCATCACGACCGGCTGGTCGGTCGCCTTCAACGGTGACGCGCAGGCCCAGGCCGCCTGGCTGACCCGCGCCAGCAGCCCGGCAACCGAGATGCTGGATCCCGACGCAGTGCAGTTGCGGATCACCGACTGGGTCACCACCTCGACCGATGACAACCTGCTCCCGGTCACCGTGATCAACAACACGTCCCGGACGATCCAGGTGCGCGTCCTGTTCGAGTCCGAGAACCCGCTACGTATCTCGGTTGATGACTCAGACCTGGTCAATGTGCAGGCCGGCGAATCGTCCACGGTCAGGGTGCGGCCCCGCACCCACGGCAACGGCAAGGTGGCGATCACCGCGCAGCTGGCCACCGCCGATGGCCACCCCATAGGTACCCCAGCCAGCTTCGTGATCACCGGTACCGCGGCAGGCCGGGTGGCCTGGCTTATTATTGTGGGCTCCGGGGCGGTCCTGCTGGTCGCCACGGCCCTGCGGGTACGACAAGTGCGCCAGGAGATGCGCCCTGCAGCCGACAGAGGGGAGGGTTGAGTTGGATCACGACGATCCGTTCGCGACCGACCCCACCGCTGCCTTCGAGCTTTCGCAGGTCAGTGCCGGGCTGATGCTGGGCGGGCGCTACCGCCTGGAAGCCCTCCTTGCCAACGCCCGCCAGGTGATGAGCTGGCGCGCCGCCGACCTCGTGCTGTCGCGTTCGGTACTGATCCACCTGCTCGCCCCGGACGACCCCCGGCTCGGCTGGGTGCTGCAGGCCTCGCGCCGGGCAGCAACAGTCAACGATTCGCGCTTCCTGCGGGTCCTGGACGCACTGGAGGCCTCCGGCCAGGAACCCTGGTCGTTCGTGGTCTCGGAATTCGCGGTCGGTGATTCGGTACAGAACCTGCTGGCCGACGGCCCACTCACCGGCGACCAGGCCGGCTTCATCGTCCACGAACTCGCCACCGCGTTGGCCCCACAACATGCCCGCGGCTTCTTCCACCGGCGGCTTGGCCCTGACTCGGTGATCATCACCTCGAACGGCAATGTGAAGATCACCGGTTTCCTGGTGGA
>JBMNPP010000164.1:0-6167 GCA_050943675.1 Brooklawnia sp. | reverse complement strand
TCATTCGCACCTATCTGGAAACCGGGCAGGCCGCACCATTTGTCTCCTACGACCTGACTGACCCGAGTTCTGGGCAATACACCTACCCAACTGCCTGGCATCAACTGGCCGCACTGCTGATAACCACCGGGGTCACCTCGTCGATCCCGGTGGCCCAGAACGCGCTGATGCTGGCAGTCACCGCCCTCGCCTGGCCGGCCTCGGTCTTCTTCTGGGTGCGCTCAATCTTCCGCAGCGGCCCCGCGCTGCTGCTGGGCACCGGTGTGCTGGCTGCCGGGTTCGCTGCCTACCCTTTCCTGCTTGCCTCGTACGGGCCACTGCACCCCTACCAGCTTGGGCTGTCAATGCTGCCCTTCGGCGTCGGCCTCGTGCTGCGCGCGCTGCGGCTCGGGGTGGCCCCGGCGACGCACTGGCTGACGCTGGCCACCCTCGGGGTGATCTACCTCGGCGCCGCCCTCATCGCCCACCCGAATTCGGTTCTTGGGTGGATGGCCATTTCGGTTTCCCTGCTGATCGCCCTGATCGTCCGGGAAATCTGGCGGCTCCGCCAGGGCAGCGTTGAAAGGAGGCCGGCGCTGCGCAACGTGGCGATCGCCTCGCTGATCATAGTTGCGGGGGTCATCATCTGGGGTCAGATGCGCCCCGGTGAGCACTGGTGGGCACCACCAGTGACGATGCCGCAGGCGTTCGGTGAGTTCTGGCTGGCCGGCCCGATGAATCGTCCTGCGGCGCTGGCGATCGGCCTGCTGGTGGCGACCGCCCTGGTGATGATCATCCGTAGTGGCCGCGACCTGATGCTGTTGGCCCCGACGGCGATGCTCCTGGTTCTCTACCTGGCGGCCACCAGCTTCCTGAACTTCGACCTGCGTCACCTGCTGACCGGGGGTTTCTACAACGACCCCGCACGACTCGGTGCCCTCATCCCGATGGCCCTGCTGCCGCTGGCGCTGCTGCCGTTGACCAAAGCCGATCAGTGGCTGGAATCGCGCTCCTTCACGCCGGTCCAGCAACTGGCCCTGCTGAGCGCCGGCACCATCCTGCTCACCTGGGCCACACAGGTCGACCGCAATGTGCGCGAAGAAGTATGGAACATCGCCGACGCGTACCGGGTCCACCCGCGATCACGGGAATTGACAACCTACGAACTGCAAATGCTGCGGGATCTGCCGAAGTTCGTTTCGCCCGGCGACATCGTCGTGGCAGACACCCTGACCGGGGCTGGATTCATGTACGCCCTGGAGGGCCTGCACCCCATCCAGTACCACCCCAAGGAGGCGTTGAGCGAGGCCGAGGAGTTCCTGCTGCTGCACCTGTCCGATCCGGCCATGGAGGCTGAAGTGTGCCATGCGGTTTCGCAGAGCAGTGCGGACTTCGTTCTTGACTTCGGCACCGAGCAGATCAACATGGATCTGGAACACAAACCGCCGGTCGGGCTGCAGAACCTCGACGACTCCCCTGTGCTGACACAGGTGCATCAGGTCGGCGTTACCAGGCTGTTCGAGATCACTGGCTGCCCCTAGCCCCACCCCGACCGTGCCTACCCTTCGGAAAGCGGCTCCCATGGCATGATGGGTAGTGACTGCACGGCAGCGATGGCGCCGTACGGCAGACGATCCCAATCAGAAAGGGCGACCAATGGAGCGTACTGACCAGCCTGACTCGGGGGTTGACGCGCCGGTCATCTCGGTTCTGGTACCCATCTACAACGTCGAGCAGTACCTGGACGAATGTCTTGCGAGCCTGGCCGCGCAGACCTTCGACAGCTTCGAAGTGATCTGCATCAACGACGGCTCGAAGGATGGCTCCCGCGACATCATCGAGCGTTACCTGCAGGCAGATTCAAGATTCCGTGTCATCGACAAACCGAACTCGGGTTACGGCGCATCCATGAACCGCGGCATGGCTGAGGCCCGCGGCACCTACATCGGCATCCTGGAATCCGATGACTTCATGGAACCGGACGGTCTGGCGCTGCTGCACCAGGCCATCACCACCCACGACGCCGACGTCGCCAAGGCAAACTTCTGGATGTACTGGTCGGTGCCCGAAGAGCGTGATGAGTTCTTCGAGGTGTTCACCCCGGACCAGTGCGACCGGGTGGTTGACCCGGCAACAGAAACCGACATCTTCTATGCCAAGCCATCGATCTGGTCGGCGCTCTACCGTCGGGCCTTCCTCGAGGAGAATGGCATCAAGTTCCTCGAGACCCCGGGTGCGTCCTTCCAGGACCTCGGGTTCACCTTCAAGGTCTGGGCCTCCACCCACCAGGTCACCTACGTCTACCGGGCGATCATCCACTACCGCCAGGACAATGAGCAGTCATCGGTCAACTCGATGGGCAAGGTGAACGCCGTCTTCGACGAATACGGCGAGATCGGCCGTTGGCTGGACGCCCACCCCGCCCAGCGTGACGTGTTCGCGGTTGTCAAGGCGAAGATGATGTACGACTCGTGCATCTGGAACTATGAGCGGGTCGCCGAGAAACACAAGGTCGAACTCCTCACCCTCACCCGGGACGCCTTCCTGGCCGAGCAGCAGGCCGGCAATATCGACCTGCGGCTGTTCGAACCCTGGAAGCTGACCGGCCTGCAAACCATCATGACCTCGCCAGCCCGCTACCACGCCGAGCACCGCGGTGCCCCGCCGACCGGTCTGCTGATCGACAAGATCCGCCACCACTGGCGCGCCGGTGGGCCCGGCGAGGTGCTGCGCATCGCCCGTCGCAAGCTGACCGGGAAGGCTGGCTGATGCCCCGGGTTTCCGTCGTCGTCCCGGTCTACAACGTAGAGCGGTACCTGGCAGCCTGTGTGGACTCGATCCGCAACCAGTCGCTGGCCGACATCGAGATCATCTGTGTCAATGACGGCTCGCCTGATCGCAGTCCTGCGCTGTTGCGGATGCTGGCCTCGGTTGATGACCGCATCAAGGTGGTCGACAAACCGAATGGCGGGCTGTCATCGGCCCGCAATGCGGGCCTGCGGGTGGCCACCGGCGACTACGTCCTGTTCGTCGACTCCGACGACTACCTGGAGACCAAGACGTGTGCCACCATCGTCAAGGCGTTCGAGCGGACCGATGCCGAAGTGGTCACCTTCGGCGCCAATATCGTGCCGAAGTCAGCGGCCACCCGGTGGCTGAAGCGGACCCTGAGCCCACGCAAGATCATCTACGACGGGTTCGAACCAGCCCTGCTGTTCAAGGAATCGTCGCGACCATTCGTGTGGCGCAGCGCATTCACTCGCGAATTCCTGGAACGCGAGCAGCTCGAATTCGACGAGTCGGTGCTGTTCGGTGAAGACCAGGTGTTCTACTTCGCTGCCTATCCGGTTTCGCGGCGCACCGCACTGATCAAGGACAAGCTGTACAACTACCGGGTCGCGCGTCCGGATTCGCTGATGGTGTCCAGGTTCAGCGCTCGCAAGAAGATGCTGACCGAGCACCTGAACATCGCCGAGGTCATCTGCAGGCTGTGGCGGGAGCGTGGCTGGCTTGGGCGCTACCAGGTGGCGATGTTCGAGTGGGTCATCGAATTCCTGGGCCTGGATGTGGTCGCCAAGCCCGGCAAGTTCTCTACCCAACTGCAGGCCTCGCTGGCAAAGATGCTGCTGGACTATTTCCCGGCTGGCCCCTGGCTCGATGAGTTGAGTGGGCCGGCCCGGATGCTCTACAAGCGGTTCACCAATCCGGGTGGCCCCGTCAAGGCGTTCCTGACCCAGCCAATGCTGGTGGTCTGGGGGCTTCGACGCCAACCCCTGCACACCACCGTGGGGCTCGTCGTCCGGGCGTGGCTGTCCTGGCCATCAGTGAAGTTCAGGGGGCTCATCAGACGGGTCCTGCCTCCCACTGGTCAGGCCCTGGCATTGGGGCTTCGTGACTTGCGCCAGCAGACCCAGGACGACACGCAGCGCACATTGGCGCTGCGGCTACTGCACATGGAGTGGACCGAAAAGCTCCATCGCGAGCGGATTGAACAACAGGCTGACCGCGATTCGGCTGGCTAACCGTCCGCGCCGCGCAGTTTGGCGACGGCCTGGTGGATGTCGCCGTCATGTACGACCTTGCCGCGTTCGAGGACCACTCCCCGATCGCAGAGTCGGGCGACCATGTCGAGATCGTGGCTGACGATCACCAGTGCGCGCCCGGATTCGCGTAGCTCGCGGATGCGGGCCAGGCACTTGCGCTGGAACGGCTCGTCCCCCACTGCGAGGATCTCGTCGATCAGGAAGATGTCCGGGTCGGTGTGCACGGCCACCGCGAACGCCAGCCGCAGGAACATACCGGAGGAATAGAACTTGACCTCGGTGTCGATGAACTCCTCGATCTCGCTGAAGGCGACGATCTCATCGAACTTGTCCTTGATCTGCTGCTCGGTCATGCCCAGGATCGCGCCGTTCAGGAAAACGTTCTCTCGCCCGGTCAGGTCAGGGTGGAAGCCAGCGCCGACCTCGATCAGGCCAGCCAGCCGGCCGCGCACCCCGAGCACTCCGGCGTCCGGCTTCATGACCCCCGAGATCAGCTTGAGCAGCGTCGACTTTCCTGACCCGTTCAGGCCGAGCAGTGCGACGGCCTCGCCGTCCTCCACGATCAGGTTTACCCCCGACAGCGCCTTGAAGTGGTCAACTGTGGCCTCGCGTCGGCCCTTCACTTTGGCCACGATCCACTCCTTCAGCGAGTGGGTGTGCCGGATGTTGAACTCCTTGGTGACCTCGGAGACGATGATCCGCGGCAGGGTGTCGACGGCTGCCTCAGTTTCGGGAAGTGTTTCGGCCACGATCACAACTCCTGCGCGAATCTGCCGTCGAGGCGCCTGAATACCAGCTCGCCGATGATCAGCACGATGATCGAGGTCACCGCTGCCATCACGACCCAGCCGACCATGCCCGGTGGGGGCTGGTAGGCATCCGATGCGGTGGACGACCAGAAGCACCAGTGGAACAACTCGACCACCGGGGTGATCGGGTTCAGCTGGTAGATCGTCCAGCCGATGCCGGGACCAAGGGCGTTCATGACGTGCTCCCAGTGGTACAGCACCGGCGAGGTCCAGTTGACCACCATGGCGATCAGGTCGACGATGTTCTGGGCGTCCCGCACGATCACATTGACTGCCCCGAAGAGCAGGCCCAGCCCCAGTGAGAAAGTGGCCAGGATGACGAAGCCCAGCACCCCGCCCAGCAGTTGGGGGATGGTTGGCCGCCAGCCGGTCACCAGCGCGCCCAGCATCAGCACCACGACCTGCGGGAAGAAGTGGATCGCGGCGACGATCAGCGAGGAGGCACTGAACAATTCGCGGGGCAGGTAAATCTTCTTCACCAGCGGGGCGTTCTCGACGATCGAGCGGGTCGCGTTGCCGAAGGCCTCATTGAAGAAGTTGATGGCGATGATGCCGCTGAACAGGTAGACCGGGAAGTTCTCGACCCGCTGGTTCATGCCCAGGAAGATGCCGACAGCGAAGAAGAACACCAGGAACTGCACTGCTGGCTTCACATACGACCACAGCATTCCCAGGATGGAGCCGCGGTAGCGCACGCGCAGCTCTTTGCCGACCAGCAGCTTCAGCAGGTACCGGTTGCGGACGACGTCCAGCAGGCCGGCGCCGGCGCCCGGCCTGGAGAATTCAGATGCCGGATAGTTCAGTATCATGCGCGGTCTGGATCGGCCTTGGCTCCAAGCAACGGGGCGAGTTCGTTCTCGTACATCGTCAGTGCCGAGGCGATCGCCATGTGCATGTCGAGGTACTTGTAGGTACCCAACCGCCCACCGAACCAGACGTCGGGTTCGGCCTCGGTCCGCTCACGGTACTTGAGCAGTTTGTCGCGATCCTCGGCGGTGTTGATCGGGTAGTAGGGCTCGTCGCCACGGTCAGCGAAACGGCTGTATTCGCGGTGGATGACGGTCTTGTCGTTCGGGTAGTCGCGTTCGGGGTGGAAGTGCCGGAACTCGATGATGCGGGTGTAGTCGACGTCGAGGTCGGCGTAGTTCATCACCGAGGTGCCCTGGAAATCACCGGTGTCGGTGCGCACTTCTTCGACCAGGTCGACGGTGCGCCAGCTGAGGTCGCCCTCGGCGTAGTCGAAGTAGCGGTCCAGCGGCCCGGTGTAGACCACCGGCACCTTGCCGACCACCCGGGATTTCGAGTAGGGCTGCGAGTCGTCGAAGAAGTCGGTGTC
>JBMNPP010000163.1:0-6206 GCA_050943675.1 Brooklawnia sp. | reverse complement strand
GTGACTCGACGGTGGCAGGCCTGGTGGGCGATCACGCTGGCGTTCGTGCTGGCCGTGGCCGGATGTGCCCGCCCCGAGGAGCCCGAGCCCCCTGCCGGGGCCCCCGAGGTTGCCGAGCTATTGGCCCGGGCGTTGACCACCGGTGAATTCGCCGGCCTGCCACTGCTCGGAGATGCCGAGCAGGCCAGCCTCGACCACAGCCAGGCCACCAGTGGGTTGGCCGGCCTGCTGCCGCGGGTGGAGGTGGCCCAGGTCAGCTTCGACGAAACGGGCCAGCAAGCCACTGTGCAATTGCAGCACGAATACACCTTTGACCACGGCAAATGGACCTTCGCCAGCACTGCGGCACTGCAATACCGCGACCCGGCCTGGCTGATCGAGTGGTCACCGGGCATCGTGCATCCCGAATTGGGGCCAACCACCCGGCTGTACCACGAACGCACCCCCGCCAAGCGGGCCCCGATCATCGACGTGCATGGGGCCGGCATCGTCGAGGACCGGCAGGTTTACCGGGTGGGTATCGACAAGACACTGACCGAACCCGAGCAGGTGGATGAATCAGCCCGGGCACTGGCCGAGCTGCTCAAGGTCGACGTCGAGGCCTATGCCGCCCAGGTGCAGGCCTACGGGCCACAGGCGTTCGTCCCGGCGATAACGCTGCGCGCCGGTGAGGTGCCGGCAGCCATTGACGGGATCCCGGGGGCGGCCGCCTATGCCGGCACCCTGCCGCTGGCACCGTCGGCGAGCTTCGCCAGGGGGTTGCTGGGCACGGCTGGTGAGGCCACCGCCGAGATCATCGAGCAGGCCGGCGGGGCCGTCCAGGCCGGCGACATCGTCGGGATGAGCGGGCTGCAGGCGATCCACGACGAGCAACTGCGTGGCCTGCCCGGCCACACCATCACCATCATCGACCGCAGCCAGACCCAACTGGCTGAGCTGCCGCCACCGGCCAGCCCGGCACCGAGCCCCGGCCCGATAGAGGACGAGAAGGCCGAGGACCGGGTGCTGTTCGCCCTGGAGCCGGTCACTGGTGAGCCGCTGCAGTTGACCATGGATCTTGAGCTGCAGTTCAAGGCCGAGCAGTTGCTGGCCGGCCATGACCGGCTGGTGATGCTGGTGGTGGTTGACCGGGCGACCGGCGGCATCGTGGTGGCGGCCAGTTCACCGCAGAGTGGGGCCCAGCCGTTCGTCACCACCGGCCGCTACGCGCCGGGCTCGACGATGAAGGTGGTCACTGCCCTGGCACTGTTGCGCAAGGGTTACACCCCGGACACCATGGTTGATTGCAGCGCGACCGCCCGGATCGGAGGCCGCATCTTCCACAACTACCCCGGCTACCCGGCCGCGCTGACCGGCCGGATCACCCTGCGTACCGCACTGCAGGAATCGTGCAATACCGCCTTCATGAATGAGGCGGATCGGGTGCTCGACGGTGACGACCTGGCGCAAGCGGCAGCCAGTCTGGGCATCGGGGTCGATTACCTGACCGGGTTCGATGCCTTCTACGGTTCAGTGCCCACCGACGGCGACGCGGTGCAGCACGCCGCGAACTCCATCGGGCAGGGCCAGGTGGTGGCCTCACCGATGGCGATGGCAGCCGAGGCAGCCTCCATCGGGGCCGGGCGCACCGTGGTGCCGTGGCTGGTGCACGGCTTCGAACCGGAGGTCGAGGCCACCGAACTGAGCGCTGACGAGGTCGAGATGCTGCGCGACATGACCACAACTGTCGTCCAGGCCGGCACCCTGGCAGACATGCAGGGCGTGCTGACGGCCGGCAAGTCGGGCACTGCGGAATTCACCGACGACGACCCGCCCCGC
Source organism: Brooklawnia sp. (assembly GCA_050943675.1). Lineage (GTDB taxonomy): Bacteria > Actinomycetota > Actinomycetes > Propionibacteriales > Propionibacteriaceae > Brooklawnia. Next base: position 4,388 of record JBMNPP010000163.1, on the reverse strand, counting down.
ACCCACGGCTGGGTGGTCGGTTACAACGACAAGTACGCGGTGGCCGCCATGGACCACGACCAGCGCAACAGCACCGTCCCGCAGGACGTGATCAGAGCCTTCCTCGCCTAATGGAGCCCCAATGACCTTCACCTGGCCCGACACCCTCATCGAAATCGCTGTCGTCAGCCTGCTCGCGCTGCTGCTGCGGGGGTTGTTGAAACGGCTGATCCGGCGCTCGATCGACCGGGCAGCCACCCGCGCCGAGGAGCGTCGCGCCGACCTGAGCGGCCGGGCAGCCCGGGTGATCGCCGAGGCCGGGGGGCTGGACCCCGACCGCCAGGCCCAACGCACCCGCAGCATCGGCACCATGCTCGGTTCGCTGGTGGACGCGCTGATCCTGGTGATCGCGGCCTTCATGATCCTGCAGGCCCTCAATGTGAACGTCATGCCCGCCCTGGCCTCGGCCGGCATCGGCGGCATCGCGATCGGTTTCGGCGCCCAGAGCCTGGTGAAGGACATCATCTCGGGCATCTTCCTGATGATGGAAGACCAGTTGGGGGTCGGCGATGTGGTTGATATCGGTGAGATCCGCGGAACGGTGCTGTCACTGGGGTTGCGGGCCACCCGCCTGCAGGACGCCCAGGGCGAGATCTGGTACATCCGCAATGGCGAGATCATCACCCTCGGCAACCGCAGCCAGGGCTGGTCGAGCACCGTGGTGACCATCCCGGCCAACCTGAACGAGGACCCACGCCAGGTGATGACCGTCCTGACCGACATCGGGGCGCAACTGGACGCCGACCCCGAATGGTCCGACAAGATGCTCGAGCCGCCAGCTGTGCTGGGATTGATGAGTTTCGAGGCCACCCACGCCAACTACGGGGTCTTGTTGAAGTGCCCCGCCAACCAGCAGTGGGCCCTGGAGCGTGAGCTGCGGGCCCGCACCATCGCCGCCTTCCAGGAAGCGGGCATCAAGGGACCGCTACCACCCCTGCCGTCGGTTCCCCCAGCCTGAGCCGCCCTCCACGAACCGGCGATCCCCGACCTGTTCGCTGAGCCCGGACCAGCAACTTGCAATAGGTATTCTACAAGGGTTAATGTCTTGTCTCACTGGTGTTGATCACCAGTGCTTGCCGTGAGCACCCCCACGCCCCCTGTACTGGCTCGGTCGGGGCGGGGTGGCCGGGATGAGCGCGGCCGAGTAGGCTGCGGGCAGGATCAACTGGGGGAATCTGGTGCAAATCCAGAGCTGACCCGCAACCGTGAAGGTGTGTCGCAAGCAACTGGTGGGCGACACCCCAAGCCGGGGCACTTGGTTGGTCCGACCTATTAACGCTCGTCGAGGTCTACGGGTGGGTCGTGGCATAGCCAGATCCGGGACCTTCGATCAGAAAGGAACCGGATGAAAATCCACGTCAGACTCCTCACCGTCCTGGCCATGCTCGGGCTGGTGGCGGTGCCGCTGCTCAACCCGGCAACCTCAGCCGCCGCCCCCGCAACAGCGCAATCCGAGTCGGCTGCGGCGGCCAGCAGTTGGCTGGCTGACCAGTTCGTCGACGGGCAGTACATGCTGGGGTTCGACGGCACCACCCCTGATCCAACGTCCACCATCGACGCCGCCGTCGGGGTATACGCCGGCGGTGCGGACGCCGAGACCGCAAGCACGGTGACCAATTGGGTCGCCGGACAGGCAGGCGAATACGTGACCGATCCGGCCACTGCAGCGCGGACGGCGATCCTGGCCGACCTGGCAGGTGAAGACCCGGCAGACTTCGGCGGGGTCGACCTGGTCGAGGCACTCAACAGTGAACTCGGTGACATCGCCACCAACCCGTACGGCCTGGCCCTGGTGATCATCGCCATGTCACGGCTCGACATCGACGTGCCGCAGGACACCGTGACCGCCCTGCTGGCCACCCAGGAGGACGAGGGCGCCTTCGGATTCCCTGACTACGGCATCGACATGGACGCCACCGCCATCGCCGCCCAGGCCCTGCTCACCCGCGAAGGTGACCAGGCCGCCAGCGACGCTGCCGACAAGGCCGTGGAGTGGCTGCTGGCCAACCAGTGCACCGAAACCTCTGACCTGTGCCCCACAACAGGCGCCTACTGGGGTTCCTTCTCACCAGCCAACACCGCGGGGCTGGCGATCGGCGCGCTGAGCGCCGCAGGCGAGGACACCACTGCCCACGTCCAGTGGCTACAGGAGTTCCAGAACGATGACGGCGGCTTCCCGGCCTCCTTCGACGCTCCCGACTCCGACACCTACGCAACCTCGCAGGCAATCCTCGGGCTACGAGCAGGATCCCTGGCCGACCTGACCCCAGGCACGGCGACCCCCGCCGACCCGGGCCAGGAAGCCACCACCGACCCGACGGAACCCGCTGAGGGCGATACCGAGGACGACCCTGACAGCGATGACGACGGCGGCATCGGCCTGCCAGTGATCATCGGGGTTGCGGTTGCTGCAGGTGTGATCGGTGGCCTGTTCGCGTTCTTCAACCGGCGACGCCAGGGGTGAGGATGACCGCTCCCGGCTGGCGCATCGTGCTGGCAGCCCTGGTGGCGGTGGTCGGCCTGCTGGTCAGCCCGGCCACCGCTGCGGCAGATGAGCCGCTGCCGGACTGCCCCGACGGCACCTACGTCTACGTGGTTGAGCAGGGCAGCCTGGTGACGCAGGGTTGCAGCGAGGGCGAAACAGCGATGGCCCGGCTGCTGGAACTGACCACGGTGCAGACCGTGGGCCAGGGCTTCGTCTGCCAGTTGGACGGGCGACCAGAGCGCTGCGAATCCCCGGCCGGGGGCGATGCACCCTACTGGAGCTACTGGTGGTGGCGGGACGGTGAATGGGCCTACGCCACCATCGGGGCCTCGCACCGCGGTGAGCCGGGCAGCATCGAGGCCTGGCACTACGCGCCCGGTGAACCACCACCCTTCGCGGCCGGTCAGGGCGGTTCAGCCGAGACCAGCCAGCCCCCCGCACCCGCAAGCCCGGAACCCGACGAGGGCGGACTGCCCGGCTGGGCACCCACCGCGATAACGATCGGTGTGCTCGGGGTGGCCGGGCTCGGCTATGCGGGCTGGCAGCGCAGCCGGAAGGGACGCGACCAGCCATGAGCCGGGTACTGCCGCGTCCCGAGGTCGCCATCATCACCAGCCCGGCACCGGATGCCCGGCTGGTGGGACGCGCCCTGCACCCGTGGGCGTGGTGGGCGTGGGCGATCAGCTGTGGCGTGGCAGTCAGCCTGGCCAGCAACCCGTTGCTGCTGGTCGGTGTGGTGGCGGCAGTGTGTTTCGTGGTGCTGCAGCGCCGCACCGACGACCCGTGGGCGCGTTCACTGAAGCTCTACTTCGCCCTGGCCGGCATCATCATCGCCGTCCGGCTTGTCTTCCAGGTCGTGATCGGCGGGCTGCGTGAGGGCACCGTGCTGTTCCGGTTGCCCGAGATCGCGTTGCCCGCCTGGGCGGCCGGTATCCGGTTGGGTGGCCCGGTGACGGTTGAGGGCCTGGTCTACACCGCCGTCGATGCGGGACGGCTGGCCAGCCTGCTGATCTGCATCGGTGCCGCCAATGCGCTGGCCAACCCGAAACGGGTACTGAAGAATGTCCCGGCTGCCTTCCACCAGGTGGCCACCGCCCTGGTCATCGCAGTCTCGGTGGCGCCCCAACTGGTTTCATCGGTGCTGCGCGTGCGTCGGGCCCGGCGGCTGCGCGGCGGCACTGCGCGCGGCGTCCGCGGTGTCGTATCGATCATCGTGCCGGTGCTGGAGGACGCCATCGACCGCTCGATGGCACTGGCTGCCGGAATGGAATCACGCGGTTACGGCCGCACCCGTGCCGGGGCCCGACTCGATACCCGGCTGGCGCTGCTGCTGGTCGCCGCGATGCTGCTGGTCACCTTCGGGGCGTTCGCCCTGCTCGGGATGCCATCGGCGCGCAGCTGGGCGGTGCCGCTGCTGCTGGTAGGTGTGGCGGCCACCGGCTTCGGGCTACACCGCTCTTCGGCAACGCTGGCGATCAGCCACTACCGGCCCGACCCGTGGGGTGGCCCGGAATACCTGGTCACCGGCTGCGGTCTCGCGGCGGCCGCGGTGGCCATCTGGTTGCAGGCAACTGATTCGGCGATGGTCTTCGGTGGCTTCCCACTGACTTGGCCGGCCGCCAGCTGGCCGATGCTGCTGGTGATCGGGTTTGCTGCCCTGCCCGGCCTGGTCGCCCCCGAACCAGCCCGGAGGCCCACGTGATCACCTTCGACGGCCTCACCATCGCCTACACCGAGCACACCGAACCAGTGCTGCGCGACGTCAACCTGCATATCTCCGAGGGCGACCTGGTGCTGGTGGTGGGCCGCACCGGCACCGGCAAATCGACACTGCTGGGCGCCATCAACGGACTCGTGCCGCACT
>JBMNPP010000162.1:0-6246 GCA_050943675.1 Brooklawnia sp. | reverse complement strand
ATCAGCAGCAGTGCCCGCATCGTCTCTGCGCGGTGGTTGATGCCCAGGTTCGCGCTGGTGGTCTGACCCAGTGCGAGCACGTTGAGGGTCCTGGAGCGACGCAGCAGCAACACCCCGGCCACCAGGCACAGTGGGATCGCGATCGGCAGGTACTCGGCGTCGGCGTTGGCCATCGAGCCGAACAGCCGCGCCGACAGCACATCGAACTCACTGGGGCTGAGCAGACGCTGCATGAAGGCCGAAACCGAGCCCAGACCACCGCCGATGATGATGCCGACCAGCAGCATGACGTGCAGGTTGCCGTACTTGCCCGACAACAACCAGCCGAACAATGCCACCGACAGGCCCACCAGCAGGCCTATCTGCAGCAGGAATTGTGGCACTCCCTTGACTGCTGTGACACCGGCTGCCCCCAGGAAGAAGACGGCTGCGGTCTGGATGGCGACGTAGAGCGCCTCGAACCCCATGATCGACGGCGTGACGATTCGGTTGTTGGTGATGGTCTGGAAGCTGACGGTGGCGATCGCCTGGCAGAAGGCCACCACGGCGATCACCAGCACCGTGGTGCTGCGCATCTGCACGATGCGCCAGAACCCGTCTGTGCCGAACGGCATCGGATTGTTCTGGGTGACCATCCCGATCGCGAAACCCAGGGCCAGCACGACCAGGACGCCCAGGACCAGCCAGTAGCGGCGACGGCGCCGGGGTGAGGGTAGCGGCCCGGATTCCCGGGGCGGGACATTCGGCAGCGGCACCGGTTCGGTCACCGGCGGCTCACGCAGCGGCAGGTCGGCGGCGACCATTTCGCGCTGAGCGGTGGGCCTGATCATTGTGATTTCAGCCATTTCGCCTCTGTCGCAGTAGGAGCATGACGAAGACCACGGCCCCGACAATGCCGAGGACCAGTGAAACGGGAACTTCGAAAGGCATGATGATGATGCGTCCGATGAGGTCGCAGACGGTAACGATCGCGATGCCCAGCAGGCACACCCAGGGCAGGTTGCTGCGCAGGTCGTCGCCGCGGACCATCGAGACCACGTTCGGCACGATCAGGCCCAGGAATGGCAGGTTGCCCACCACGACCGTCACCACACCGGTGGCGATTGCGATCAACCCGGTACCCAGCAGGACGATCAAGTTGTAGTTGAGGCCGACATTGGTCGAGATCTCTTCGCCGAGACCCGCGACCGTGAACTGATCAGCGGCCAGGAAGACTGCGATGGCCACGAACAGCACGATCCACAGCACTTCGTACTGGCCGCGCAGCACCGAGGTGAAACTGCCGGCGAACCAGATGCCCAGCTGCTGCAACATGTCGGTGCGCAGCGCAATGTAGGTCGAGATCGCGCCCACCACGGCACCCAGCATGATGCCGACGATGGGCACGATCAGTGAGGACCGCAGCGACACCCGACGCAGGAACATGAAGAAGACCATCGTGCCGATGAAGGCCGCGATGATTGCGCCGACCATCCGGGCCATGAGACTGGCTTCAGGCGCCAGGATCATCACGGTGAGCAACCCCAGCCCGGCCCACTCGGTGGTGCCGGTGGTGGTTGGTTCGACGAACCGGTTCTGGGTCAGCAACTGCATCACCAGACCGCACATCGCCATCGAGGCACCGGCCAGCACCAGCGCAATGGTGCGCGGAATGCGGGTGATGGCGAACATTGCGGCGCCATCGGGGCTGCCGAAGATGTCATAAACCCCGGTGAACAACGAGATGACCAGCAGCACGAGCACGCCAAGCACACCGAGCAGCAGCATCGGGTCGAAGAGCCGGCCCCTGGCCGCGGGCCGGGTCTGCCGGTGGTGGATGGTGGATGTGCTCACAGGTCCTCCGCCGTTCCAGGGGGCTGACACGCTGGATTGGCGGCGGCCACCATGGGCCTCCACCAATCCAGCGTGCAGATGTGCATATCAGTTCCGATCAGTTGGCGGCTTCCAGTGCGTCGGCGAACGCATTGAAGAACTCGGTGTAGGTCTGGATGCCCTCGTTGGTGTAGGTATCAGCAGGCATGTAGACCACGTTGCCCTGCTGCACCGCAGTGACGCCCTGCAGTGCCTCTGAGTTCTCCAGCAGGTCCTTGGCCGGGGTGTAGGCCGCATCATCAGCAGCAACTGCCGCGTCGCGGTCCATCACGAGGATCCAGTCAGGATTGGAGTCTGCGATCGCCTCGACCGAGATGTCATCGCCCTGGTGGTCATCGGTGCCCTCCACCGACAGTGCCGGGCTCATGCCGAACAGTTCGAAGACCGGACCGAGGGTGCGGCCAACGCCGGGGGCGATGTAGCCGATGTTGCCACCGGAGGTGTTGACGGCCATCACCGTCTGCTCACCGTCATAGGCCGCCTTGACGCGCTCGATGGCTGCTTCGAGATCAGCGACCAGTTGCGCGGCCTCGGCCTGCTTGCCGAAGATCTCGCCGAGCACCTCGGTCTGCCGGATCAGCTCACCATCCAGGGGCTCACCATCGCGGGGGTCAAGCAGGATGATCGTGGCATTTGGTGCCAGCGAGACGAAATCTTCCTGGTACTGGGCGAAGCGCTGACCATTGATGATCAGGTCGGGCTCGACGGCCACGACGGCCTCAAGGTCGGGTTCGCGGTGATTACCCAGGTCGACGATCGAGGTGTCACTGCTGTACCCGATCGTGTCGGGGATCAGCGTCAAGGGAGCGGCAACGAGCTCGATGCCCCAGTCGTGCAGGGTCTCGAAGGTGCGGTTGTCGGTTGAGACGACCGACTGCGGCGGGATGGCCACCGTCTGGGTGCCGTTGTTGTCCTCGACCTGGATCGAGCCCGCCTGCGCCGGCGTGTCATTGGTGGCTGGGGTTTCCGCACCGCCGCCGCAAGCGACCAGAGTGAGCGCGAATGCGAGGCTGCCGCCGACAGCAGCGGTGCGGAATGGGAATGCGCTTGTCATGATGTCCTTTGCGTGAGTGCCGGGCCCTGGGCCCAGACCGTTCGTTGCGAACTTAGGGTAGCCTAACCTATCCCCTATACGGCTCCGCAAGCGGGGGTCCAGTAATTGATCACCAGCGACAACCAACGGCACCGCCCGACCCCACCGGGCAGCAGCGAACCTGCATTCAGCCTGGGTATTGGTGGGCCACGAAGCCGGGCCCGACTCCAGGGCAGAGCGGTGCCTCAGGGCACCAGGACGAGCATCGATAGCCAGGCCATGGGGGCGGCGACCAGCAGGGAATCGAGTCGGTCCATCGCTCCCCCGTGACCAGGAATCAGGCTGCCCATGTCCTTGAGCCCTGCGTCCCGCTTGATCATCGATTCGACCAGGTCACCAATGGTCGCCGACATCGACAACAGCACACCGATGATCGCCCCGGCCCACCAGCTCGCGCCGATCATTACCGGGGCCAGCAGGGCACCGGCCAGGCCGGTCAGCACGACCGCGCCGATGGTGCCTTCCCACGTCTTGCCAGGGCTGATGTGCGGCACCATCTTGTGTTTGCCGATTAACGAACCCACCGCATAGGCGGCCGTATCCGAGCACGGCACCAGCAGGAAATAGAGGATGATCCGCAGGTGACCATCCGGCTGGGCCAGCAGCAGTGTCAGCGTCGACAGCAGCAGTGGCACGTAACCGATGGTGAAGACGCTGGCCGCAGCATCGCGCATATAGCCCTGCACCGGCCCACTCAGCCGGGCAACCAGGCAGGCGATGATCATGATCGCCAGCCCACCCAGGATGGCCGTTACGCCATAGACCTGCCCTGCTGCACCAGCCAGGTAGTGGGCGGCCAGCATCATGATCGGGATCCCGATGACGATGGGCAGCAGCCGGGCGCGCAGGCCTGCCCTGCCCAGTGCCCGGACCACCTCGCGGGAACCAAACGCTGCTGCCAACGCCAGGAAGATGATGAAACCCCAGTGCCAGAACAGCAGTGAGCCCAGGATCCAGGCGAACAATACGACCGCCGAACCAATCGCCACCGGCAGGTTGCGGCCAGCCGAACGTTTCCGGGCGGAGGTGTCGTCAGACACCATCAGACTTCCATCAGCTCAGCTTCTTTGGCCTTCAGCAGGTCGTCGATGCCGTCCACTGACTTCTTGGTCTCATCGTCGAGCTTGCGCTCCAGGCGCTTGGCATCGTCCTCGCCGATCTGCTTGTCCTTCTCGGCCTTCTTGATCTGGTCGATGGCGTTGCGGCGGACATTACGGATCGAGACCCTGGCCTCCTCGGCCTTGCTGCGCACCAGCTTGATGTATTCCTTGCGGCGCTCCTCGGTCAGCTCGGGCAGCACCACCCGGATGGCCACGCCATCGCTGGCCGGGTTGACGCCCAGGTCTGAATTGCGGATCGCCTTCTCGATACCCGGCAGCGCCTGGGGATCAAACGGGGTGATCAGCATCACGCGGGGCTCTGGCGACTGGAATGTGGCCAGCTGCTGCATCGGGGTCGGGGCGCCGTAGTAATCGGCCTCAAGCTTGTTGAACATCGCCGGGTTGGCCCGGCCCGTACGCACGGTGGCGAAGTCCTGGCGAGCGAATTCGATCGCCCCCGCCATCCGGTGGCTTGCATCCTTGATGATTTCGTCAGTCACGACTTTCCTTCCGCAGTGCGTTGCTGTCGAGGTTAGTGGTTGCGCGCAGGCTTTGGAACCAGGCCCTCAGGCATGCACCCAGGTACCGATGCGCTCACCGGCTACCGCTCGTCCGATATTCGACTCGTCATCGAGTGCGAAGAACATCATGTCCAGTTTATTGTCTCGCGCCAGGCTGATCGCCGTGGCATCGGCCACCTTGAGGTCCTTGGCCAGGAACTCGTCATAGGTGAGCTCGTCATAGCGCTGGGCGTCCGGGTTGGTCTTCGGGTCGCGGTCGTAGACCCCGTCCACGCCGTTCTTGCCCATCAGCAGGATCTCGGCCTTGATCTCCAGTGCCCGCTGGGCAGCCACCGTGTCGGTCGAGAAGTAGGGCATGCCCGACCCGGCAGCAAAAATGACCACGCGGCCCTTCTCAAGGTGTCGCTCGGCGCGCCGCGGGATATACGGTTCGGCGACCTGCCCCATCGTGATGGCCGACTGGACACGGGTGGGTACTCCCTGCTTTTCCAGGAAATCCTGCAGGGCCAGGGCGTTCATCACCGTACCCAGCATGCCGATGTAGTCGGCACGGTCGCGGTCCATCCCGCCCCGCTGCAGTTCCGCGCCCCGGAAGTAGTTGCCGCCACCGACCACTACCGCCACCTCGGCGCCGGTGGCGACCACTTTGGCGATCTGCCGGGCTACCGAGCGGACGATGATCGGGTCGACACCCAACCTGCCGCCCCCGAATGCCTCACCAGACAACTTGAGCAGGACGCGACTGTACGGTTCGGGCATCGGTTTCCTCCAAAGTGGGGCCGGACGTCGCGCCCACTCTAGCGGCAGTCCGCTGCCGGGCTGGTATCGGTGGCTGGATGCCAACAGGCGGCGACCCACTCGGGGTCGCCGCCTGTTGGCAGTACAGGGGTGTGGAAGGTCAGCCGCCGACCACGAAACGGACGAAGCGGGTGATGGTCACACCGGCTTCCTTGGCCAACTGGCCGACGGTCTTCTTGTCGTCCTGGATCGACTGCTGCTCGAGCAGGCAGGCATCCTTCAGGAAGGCGTTGACCCGACCCTGGACGATCTTGGGGATGATCTTCTCGGGCTTGCCCTCTTCCTTGGCGGTCTCTGCAGCGATACGCTCCTCGCGCTCGACGACCTCGGCAGGCACATCCTCACGTGCGACGTAGTCGGGGCGCATCGAGGCGATCTGCAGTGCGACATCGTGCACGAATGCCTCATCGGCACCGGTGTACTCAACCAGGACGCCGACCTGGGGCGGCAGGTCCTGGCTGCGGCGATGCAGGTAGGTGTGCACATCGCCGTCGAAGTGGGCCACATTGGCCAACTCGAGCTTCTCACCGATCTTGGCCTCGAGCGCAGCAATCGCTTCGCCAACGGTGGTGTCACCCAGTGGCAGCGCGACCGCACTTGCCACATCGGTGGCCTTGCCGGCCTCGACGGCCGCCGCGATCGCGTCGGCCAGTTCGACGAATTCGGCGTTCTTGGCCACGAAGTCGGTCTCGGAGCCGAACTGGATGAGCGATGAGCCGGTGGTCGCGACCAGCCCGTTATTGGCTGAACGATCGCTCCGCTTGGCGGCCTTGGCGGCGCCAGAAACCCGCAGCAGTTCGGTGGCGCGCTCGAAGTCGCCCTCGGCCTCGGTCAGGGCATTCTTCGCGTCCATCATGCCGGC
>JBMNPP010000161.1:0-6265 GCA_050943675.1 Brooklawnia sp. | reverse complement strand
CTTCTCTCACCCGGCCACACTGGGCCGGGCGCAGCCGAAAAAATCAGGAGTGGTCGGGAATCTCAAGCTCCCGGTGCTGGATCTCCTCGATCGACACGTCCCGGAAGGTCAGCACCTTTGCCGACTTCACGAACCGGGCCGGGCGGTACATATCCCACACCCACGCATCCCGCATGGAGACCTCGTAATAGACGTCGCCGCCCTCGGTACGCACCTTCAGATCGACCGCATTGCACAGGTAGAACCGTCGCTCGGTCTCGACCGCATAGGTGAAGATGTCGACTACGTCCTTGTACTCGCGGTACAGGTCGAGCTCGAGCCTTGACTCGTAGGCTTCCAGGTCGTCGGTGCTCATGGTTAGGCCACTCTAGCGCCCAGGCGCCCCCGCATGCGCATCACGTGCCCGGCGAACGTTCTCGTAACGCATGCGGTGGATCGGGCAGGGCCCCAACTGGTCGAGTCGGGCCTGGTGCTCAGCAGTGCAGTAACCCTTGTGCCCGGCGAACCCATAGCCTGGGTACCTGGTGTCGTGGGCATCCATGATGCGGTCACGGGTCACCTTGGCCACGATGGACGCTGCAGAGACGCAGGCCGCCACCTGGTCGCCCTTCCACAGGGCCAGACCCGGTATCCCCAGGCCAGCCACCGGGAAGCCGTCGGTGAGCGCGAAGGCGGGCGCGGTGTCCAGCCGCAGCAGTGCGCGACGCAGGCCCTGCAGATCAGCTTCATGCATGCCCAGTGCGTCGCACTCATCGGCTTCCACCGCCACCACCGACCATGCCAGGGCCCTGGCCACGATCTGTTCATAAAGTTCATCCCGCACGGTCGCGGTGAGCTGTTTGGAATCGGCCAGCCCCGCAATGCGCCCGGCCGGCCGGTCATCAAGGATCACTGCCGCGGCCACCAGGGGGCCGGCACATGCGCCGCGCCCTGCCTCGTCAGCGCCTGCCACTGGTGCGAAACCAGCCCGCGCCAGGGCCCTCTCATAGCCGTGGATACCTCTTCCCGGACGGATGGCGGCGCTCATGGCAGCTCGCAGGTGCCCTCACCAAGGATCGGGGCGGCCGGGGCATCGTCGCTGGGCTCCGGGATGGCCTCGAATGAGGCAGGGGTGTCAAAGTTGCGGAAGCGGTCGAACGGGAGGATCGTGTGGGTGACCGGCCCGACCACGCCGGAAATGGGGGCAAAACCGTTCATTCCGGCAGCCGCTCCATCAACCGGCTCCTCACACAGGTGCAACCGCGAATCACCTGAGCGGTCACGGTGGTCCCCCAGCACGAAGATGTGACCCTGGGGCACCACGACATCGAAAGGTGTCAGCGAGGGATCGACAGGCTGGCCGGCCTCGTCAGTGAAAAGGTACGCAGTCTCGTCCAGGGCCACCCCGTTGATCGTGATCTGGCCATCGGCGTCACAACAGCGCACGTGGTCGCCCGGCATCCCGATCACGCGCTTGACCAGGTAGCCCTGGGTGCTGTCGGGCAGCAGGTACAGCCCCTCCAGGACACGTCGAACCGGATTGGTCGGGGCTGGTTGCTCACCCATCCACTCGGCAGGTGGGTCCTCGAACACGACGATGTCGCCACGCTCAAAATCAGCCAGCCGCACGGCCACGATCCGGTCCCGCAATTCAAGGGTCTGTTCCATCGAACCACTGGGCACCTGAAAGATCTGGAAGACGAAAACCCGCAGCAGTGCAGTAATCACCAGGGCAACCACCACCGCCAGTGTTGCCTCACCAATGAAGGTCAGCAGTTGGCGTGGCCCCGAAGGTTCGGCCTGTCCGGTCAACTCGTCGTCAGCAAACCCGACGTGGTCTGCAGCGGCTGACTGTTCATCCTGGGCCAGCGCCCGGTCTGGTGACTTCTCACGCTGCCGGCTCTGCTGCACCATGCCACTCCTTGGAATCACCTTGGGGATTGATCTGCCTACGAGTGCGTCCGCTCGGTCGAAATGGTCAGGACAGGACCGAGCGATCCTGATCAATACTAAGGGCAGGCCCGCCTGGCCATGCCCAAGTGGTGGGCATCTACCAGGCAGGTGTCAAAAATCTCAGGAACGACGTTCCTTGATCTTGGCTGCCTTGCCACGACGCTCGCGCAGGTAGTACAGCTTGGCGCGCCGGACATCACCGCGACGCTCGACCTCAATCTGGTCGATGATCGGTGAGTGCAGCGGGAAGGTACGCTCAACGCCGGTCCCGTACGACAGCTTGCGCACGGTGAAGGCTTCCTGGATGCCCGCGCCGCTGCGCGCAATGACCACGCCGGCGAAGACCTGAATACGGGATTTGGCGCCCTCGACGACCTTCACGTGCACACGCACGGAGTCACCAGGACGGAATTCGGGCACGTCGCTACGCAGCGATGCCTTGTCCAGCTCAGCGATGATCGGGTTCATGATTTCCTCGTCAGTGCCACAGGTCACCTCGTGGTAGTTCTGGTCATTGGTGCCCCGAGCCCGGTCAGTCCCCCTGTGGCAGGAGCCGTGCGTCAGAGCAACCTGACAATCATGCCACAGCCCTCGCCGAGTGTCGAAACACCCTCCGCTCCCGTCCCGGACAGCAGGACGGCGCCGGGGTTACCCGACGCCGTCCTGTTGCCTGGTTCAGCTATCAGCCGTTGAAGCCGTCCTTGCGGAACAGCGCCTGGATGAGGTCTCGGTTGAGCTGGCTGATCGACTCCAGCGGGATGCCCTTGGGGCAGACCGCCGCGCACTCACCGATATTGGTGCAGTTGCCGAAGCCCTCTGCGTCATGCTGGGCGACCATATTCTTCACCCGCAGCCAGCGTTCGGGCTGGCCCTGCGGCAGCTTGCCCAGGTGCGTGACCTTGGCACCGGTGAACAGCATCGCCGAGGCGTTCGGGCAGGCAGCCACACAGGCACCGCAACCGATACAGGTCGCATTGTCGAAGGCGATATCGGACTGCAACTTCGGTGCCGGCATTGCGTGGGCGTCCGGGGCCGCACCAGTGTTCACCGAGATGAACCCACCGGCCTGGATGATCCGGTCGAGTGCCTCGCGGTCGGCGATGAGGTCCTTGATCACCGGGAACGGGTCTGCCTTCCATGGCTCGATCGTGATGGTGTCACCATCACTGAACGAGCGCATGTGCAACTGGCAGGTGGTCGTCGGCACCGGCGAATTGCCGCGGCCATGAGCCGTGCCATTGATGACCAGACCACACATACCACAGATGCCCTCGCGACAGTCGGAGTCGAATGCCACGGGCTCTTCGCCCTTGACCGTCAACTCTTCGTTCAGCATGTCGAGCATCTCAAGGAAGCTCATGTCCTCGCTGACGTTGTCGATCTTGTATTCGACCAGCTTGCCCTGCTGGGCGCCTCGGGCCTGGCGCCAGATCTTCAGTGTCAGTTTCACTTGTAACTCCGTTGCTTCAGCTCGATTGCCTTGTAGACCAGTGGTTCCTTGTGCAGGATCGGCTTATTGCCCTCACCGGTGTACTCCCAGGCCGCGACATAGGCGAACTCGTCGTCGTGACGCAGTGCCTCGCCCTCCTCGGTCTGGTGCTCCACCCGGAAGTGACCACCACAGGACTCCCGGCGGTGCAGGGCGTCGATGCACATCAGCTCACCGAGTTCGAAGAAGTCGACCAGCCGGCCAGCCCGCTCGAGTGTCTGGTTGAGGTCCATGGCCTCGCCGACCACGTTGACGTTCTGCCAGAAATCGGCCTTCAGCTCGCGGATCAGACCGATCGCCTTGCGCAGGCCGGCATCCGTGCGTGCCATGCCGCAGTACTCCCACATGATGTTGCCGAGTTCCTTGTGGTAGGAATCCACGGTGCGGGTGCCCTTGACGGCCAGCAGCGCATCGATCTGCGCGTTGGTTGCTTCAACCGCCTCGACCACTGCCGGATCATCATCGGGCAACTGTCCCTCATGGTGATTGGCCAGGTAATCGTTGATGGTGTTGGGCAGCACGAAGTAGCCGTCGGCCAGACCCTGCATGAGTGCGGAGGCACCCAGCCGGTTCGCGCCGTGGTCAGAGAAGTTGGCCTCGCCGGCGCAGTACAGGCCGGGGATGGAGGTCTCCAGGTCGTAGTCGACCCAGACCCCGCCCATCGTGTAGTGGACCGCCGGGTAGATCCGCATTGGAACCTCATACGGATCTTCATCGGTGATCTGCTTGTACATGTCGAACAGGTTGCCGTAGCGGGCTTCCACGCCGGCCTTGCCCAGCCGTTCGATGGCGTCGGAGAAGTCGAGGTAGACACCGCGACGCACCAGGCGCTCGTTGCCGTCCTCGTCGACCTCGGTGACCTGGTTGCCGACGCCGCGGCCCTCGTCACACATGTACTTGGCCTGCCGTGATGCGATATCACGCGGCACCAGGTTGCCGAATGCCGGGTAGATGCGCTCGAGGTAGTAGTCGCGGTCTTCTTCAGGAATATCGCGGGGATGCTTGTCGCAGTCCTCGGCCTTCTTCGGTACCCAGATCCGACCGTCGTTACGCAGCGACTCCGACATCAACGTCAGCTTCGACTGGTTGTCACCCTGGACGGGGATGCACGTCGGGTGGATCTGCGTGTAGCAGGGGTTGCCGAAGTAGGCGCCCTTGCGGTGGGCACGCCACCCGGCAGTCACATTGCAGCCCATCGCATTGGTCGACAGGAAGAACACGTTGCCATAGCCACCGGTGGCCAGCACCACTGCGTCGCCGGTGTGCGGCGTGACCTCACCGGTCACCATGTCGCGAGCGACGATGCCGCGGGCCCGACCGTCCTTGACGATGATTTCCAGCATCTCGTGGCGGGAGAACATCTGCACCGTGCCAGCGGCAACCTGGCGCTCGAGGGCCTGGTAGGCACCGATCAGCAACTGCTGACCGGTCTGGCCGCGGGCGTAGAAGGTGCGCTGCACCTGCACGCCACCGAACGAACGGGTGTCGAGCAGGCCGCCATACTCACGGGCGAAGGGGACGCCCTGGGCGACGCACTGGTCGATGATGTTGGCAGAGACCTCGGCCAGCCGGTAGACGTTGGTCTCGCGGGCGCGGTAGTCGCCGCCCTTGACCGTGTCGTAGAACAGCCGGTAGGTCGAGTCGTTGTCGTTCTTGTAGTTCTTCGCCGCGTTGATACCGCCCTGCGCCGCGATCGAATGCGCGCGCCGGGGGCTGTCCTGGTAGCAGAAGTTCAATACGTTGTAGCCGGCCTCGCCCAGCGACGCGGCAGCCGCGCCACCTGCCAGGCCGGTGCCGACCACGATGATGGTCATCTTGCGGCGGTTGGACGGGTTCACCAGGTTCGCGTTGAACTGCCGGTCGGTCCAGACCTTGTCGATGGGCAGATCAGTGTTCGCCTTGCGATCCCGGATCTCGGCGCCGACTCTGTAGTAATCAGCGTCGGTCGCCGGTACGGCGGTCATTGTTGGCTCGGTCATTACAGAGTCACCATCCCAGTCAAGATTGCCAACGGCGGCACCATGAATCCAAAGAAGATCAGCAGCGCGACGATCCAGGCGCAGACCTTGATCACCTTTTCGCTGAAGGCGCCAGCGCGGGCGCCGATGGTGCAGAAGGCTGAGTAGAAGCCGTGCCACACGTGCAGGCACACCGCAGCCAGCCAGATGGCGTAGGCCAGTACCATCCACCATTCCTGGAAGCCGAGCACCACGCGCGCATGCGGCGCAGCTTCGCCGGTGTAACCGACGGTGATCGTCTGGGTGGTGAACTGCAGAAGGTGCACGATGACACCGAGCAGGATGATGACGCCGCCCCAGATCATGGTGCGCGCGGCGAAACTGCCGGCCAGGTAGCGCTGCCTGAAGTAACGGCCCAGGCCGCCCTTCGCGTCGTAGTCACGGAAGGTCAACTGCACCGCGGCGACGATGTGAACGATCGCACTGAAGGCGAGGGTGATGCGGAAGATCCACAGGAAGAATCTCGGCGGCAGGATCGGGTACAGGAACATGCGCAGCGATTCTGCGTATTCATCGAATTCCTGGAAGCCGCCGCCCGGAATCTCCGCTGAGGCTGGAAGCAACAGCTTCGTATTTCCGAACATGTGCATTAGTAGGAATGCCACCAGGATGAACCCAGTAACAGCCATCAGCACCTTGCGGAAGACTGTTGAGTTGAGCGCACGCTGGTGGGGCGTCCTACTCGGATCGCGAGTTATGAGTTGGGTTGCCACGTTCGGCAGTCTAGTGGCAGTTCGCCCCGGACGGGCACCCGGCCCGCAGGAGCACAGCAAATCACGTAGGTGGTGCAGGATTCAACAGATCGGGGCGCCGTTCCCGGGTGATT
>JBMNPP010000160.1:0-6359 GCA_050943675.1 Brooklawnia sp. | reverse complement strand
CCGCGGTGTAGGGGATGGGCAGGTCCTCGATGCGCACGTCACCGATGACCGGACGCAGCAGCGCCATCACCCGCTCGGCCCGGACCAGCCCGGGGGCGTTCAGGGTGGGCCGGAACATCAGCCACAGATCGGGTTTGGAGACCCCCAGCGCCATCTTGGTCAGTTCGTCCAGCCGACCAGCTGCATAAGCCCCACCCACCAGGGCACCCATTGAGGCACCGGCGACCGCCACCACCTCGTGGCCACGCTCTTCAAGTTCCTGCAGTACCCCGATGTGGGCGTAACCGCGTGCGCCACCCGAGCCGAGCACCAGTGAGATCTTCATGCTGCCTCCGGGACGACTCGCCAATCGATGGGTTGGGCGCCCTGCGACTCAAGGGCCTGGTTGGCCCGGCTGAACGGCCGCGAGCCGAAGAATCCCGAGCGGGCCGACAGCGGCGAGGGGTGCGCCGATGCGATGATCGGCACCCCGCCGGCCTGCAGGGTGGGCCTCAGTGATTGCGCGTCGCGTCCCCACAGGATCGCCACCAGTGGGCCACTGCGGGCGACCAGCGCCTCGATGGCGGCCTGGGTGATTGGTTCCCAGCCCTTGCCGCGGTGGCTGGCCGAGCGTCCCGGCTGCACCGTCAGGCACCTGTTGAGCAGCAGGACGCCCTGGTCGAACCAGCAACCCAGATCACCGTGTGCCGCCGGGGTGATGCCCAGGTCAGCGTGCAGTTCGTCGTAGATGTTGATCAGGCTGCGGGGGAGTGGCCGCACGTGGGCGTCCACCGCGAAACTCAGCCCGATCGCGTGCCCGGGCGTGGGGTAGGGGTCCTGTCCCACGATCAGCACCCGCACATCGGACAGTGGCCGGGTGAAGGCGCGCAGCACCTTGTCGCCGGCCGGCAGGTAGTTGCGACCGGCACCCAGTTCTTCCCGCAGGAAATCTCCCATCGCACGGATCTGTGGTTCCTGGTCGGTCAGGGCAGCAGCCCAGTCGGGCGCCATCAACTCGACCAGGGGACGTGGGCTCATGGCTTCACGCTACCGCTGGGGTGCTCGCCCTGGGGACGCACGGTGGCGCCCCAGCCACCAATGATCGCCATCAGCAGGGCCCCGATCCCGAAGGCGATCGGGAGCGGGTAGTGGTCGGCCAGTGCCCCGGCCGCCAGGGGGCCGATGATGGAGCCGAGGTCGGAGTGCATCTGGTAGACGGCTACCGGGGTGCCACCGGCGCCGCCGGTGACATCGCCCACGATTGCGGTCGGGGCCGTCGACAGGGCAGCCGATCCGGCACCGAAGACGCACAGCACGATGGTCAGCACGATGATGTTGGGCGCAAACGGGATCGCCAGTGAGGCAACAGCGCAGGTGACCAGGCCGGTCACCAGCACCGGTTTGCGGCCCCAGGTGTCGGTGATGCGCCCGGCCGGTTGCAGTGCGAGCACCTGGGCGACGGCAGCGACCGCGCACGCGACTCCGGTCCAGGACGGTGGCCGGTCGAGCACCTCCACCACCAGCAGCGGCACCAGGGTTGAGCGCACGCCCTGTGCCTGCCAGCCCGCAGTGAAGTTGGCCAAACAGGCCACCTTGTAGCGGCGCTGCGCCCAGACCCGCTGCATCAGTTGGCGACTGGTGCCCCTGGCCTTGTCGTGGTGCTGCACCCGGTCGCGGCTGAGCATCGCCAGCGCGATGCTGCCCGCGATCACCAGGGTGCCGGCGTAGAAGAAGAACGGTGCCCGCAGCGAGATCGCAGCCAGTACCCCACCGACGGCGGGCCCGGCCATGCCGCCCAGCAGGAATCCGCCCGACCACAGCGCGCTGGCACGACCACGCTGCTCGGCGGTAACCGAGGCCAGCAGCAGGCTCATCGCCGAGACGCTGAACATCGCCGATCCGAGGCCACCAGCGCCCCGCAACAGCAGCAGTTGCAGGTAATTCCGGGACAGGCCCGCAGCAGCCGTGCTGATGGCCACGATGCCGATGCCGATGCCCAGTGCCACCCGTTCACCGATGACCTGGTTGATGGGCCCGCAGAACGGACTCATCAGCAACCGGGCGAGCGCGAAGGCGCTGATCACCGCGCCGACCTGGAATTGGGAGACCTCGAAGCTGCGGGCGAATACCGGCAGCACCGGCACCATGACCCCGAAACCGATCGCCACGAACAGTGCAACCACTGACAGGATCTGCACATCACGGGGCAGGTTCGTCATTGGCAGCCTTCTCACGCCTCAAGGGTAGTGGTGGATTTCGGTTCGTCCCTGAGCAGATCCCCAAACCGCGCCTGGGCTGGTCCTATGATGTCAACGCTGCACCTTATGCTTGGAAACCACCGATCCCGGAGGAAGCCCATGTCATCAAAAGTGCCTGACGCCCCCACCGAATCCCACCCGGTCGAGTCAGACGACGTCCGCTTCACACCAGTCTGGTTGCGGATCCTGGCCAGTTGGGGTTGGCGGTTGCTGGTGTTGGCGGCTGTCGTCGCGCTGCTGTGGTTGATCGGTCAGCGCTTGTCGCAGCTGGTGGTACCGCTGCTGTTGGCGGTGCTCCTCACTTCAGGTCTGCAACCGATGACCAACTGGCTCGAGGCCAAGCGCTTGCCGCGCTGGGCGGGCAGCCTGATATCGCTGCTGCTGCTGGTGCTGGTCTTGCTCGGCCTGCTCACCCTGGTGGGTGCACAGATCGCCACGCAATGGAACCAGCTCACCGAAGAAGCCATCAAGGGTTTCCAGGGCCTGCTCGAATGGCTGGGCAGCGGCCCACTCAGCATCAGCCAGGAGCAGATCACTGGCTGGATCGACCAGTTGTGGGACGTGGTGCAGCAATCCCGTCAGCAGATCGCTTCTGGTATCGCCACCGCGGGCGGGCGCATCGGTGCCTTCTTCGCCGGTCTGGCGACCTGCCTGTTCGCGGCCTTCTTCTTCCTCAAGGACGGCCGCGGTATAGCCGGGTCGTTCGAGAAGCTCATCCCCGGCTATGCGCTGACGGCTGTGGAGCCCGCAGTGCGGGGCGGCTGGACCTCGCTGACCAGCTATGTGCGGGCGGCAGTGATCGTGGCCGGCATTGACGGGATCGGGGCCGGCCTGGGCGCGCTGCTCCTGGGCTCCAACCTCTGGCTGGCCATCACGGCATTCACCTTCGTTTGTTCATTCATCCCGCTGCTGGGTGCCACCATCGCTGGTGCGGTGGCCACGGTGGTGGTGCTGGTGACGCTCGGGCCGATCAAGGCGATCATCATGCTCATCGTCTTCGTCAGCGTCATGAGCATCGAGAGCAATGTGTTGCAGCCGCTGCTGCTGGGCCGGGCGGTGCAGATCCACCCGCTCACGGTGCTGCTCGGCATCACGGCGGGTGCGATCCTGGCCGGCATCGCCGGGGCCTTCTTCGCCATCCCTCTGGTGGCGTTCGTCACCGGTAGCGTGCGCGGGGTCGAGGGGGTCTTCGTCTCTGACGATGTCGACGAGCGGCGGGTCAACGTGCCGTGGCGGTTGGGTGAGGAGGATGCACGCGAGCACTGGCGTGTGCCGTTGTTGAGGCGCTCTTCCCGGCATGGCCACTTGGGCGACACCGACGACCACACCGAGGGCGCTGATAACCCTGAAAAGCCCGGATCATGGTTCCGGTTGCCGGGGCGCGGCGTCTAGATTGGGCCTCATGAGCGACTCATCCGAGATGAACCGGATTCTTGACCAACTGGCCGCCGGCACGATCGATACCGAGCAGGCGGCCGCCCGCCTCGCACAGTTGCAGTCGACCCCTGCGCCGCGGCCCGATATCAGCGTCGAGTCGCTCTACGACACCCCACCGGCCCGGGTGCTGCCCGAGCCCGAACCGATCGAAGATGCCGAGGCACCCCAGGGTGAGGTGCCCGGCGAGCACATCGATGAGTCGCCAACAGCAGAAACAGCGTCGGGGCCGGACGACACGGACGAGAAAGTGGTCTTCAGCTTCGACATCGACGACGTTGCTGCCACGGCTGGTGAGGTGTTCGGCCATGCGGGTGATTTCGCCAAGTCGGCATTCCAGCGGCTCGGCTCACTTGCCAGCACCGTCCTGAATGATGGCCCCAGGCCAGCCGGCGAGGCCACCCGGACCGAACCGAGCGGCCCGACCGGCCCCACCGGCAACAAGGGCGTGGAACGGCTGGTGCTCCGCTCGGTCGGCCGTCGGGTCCGGCTGGTGGGCGACCCGAAGGTCGCAACCATTTCGGTCGACGGGCCGCACACCCTGCGCAGGCAGGGCGTCACCCTCGAGATCAACACCGAGGGTGAGCTGGGCCTGAACCTTGACGGTTTCAGCGTGCTGCGGCCACCCCGCAATGTCGACGACCTGCGCGCGCTCGGCTTCGGCCGTGAACTGGTCATCCGGGTCAACCCGGCCATCCCGGTGGACGCCGAGGTGACCGGTAGCCGCCTGACCACAGTCGATGTGCCCTATCTGGGCAAGATCCGGGTGAGCGCCGGGGCGGCCAGCCTGTCGGGTGTCGTCGAGATCACTGATGCGCTCATGCAGGCAGGTGGCGCGTCACTGTCGGGGCCGCTGAGCAGTGGACGTTCCCGGGTCCGCGTCGAATCCGGCAACCTGTCGGTGCGGCTGACCGAGGGCGCCAACGTCACCATCCGTTCAACCGTCCAGCTCGGCCGGGTCAGTTGGCCGGGTGAGCCGCACGGCAACCTCGATGAGTTCGTGGTCGGAAACGGCTCAGCCCAACTCGAGATCAATGTCGTGATGGGACGCGCTGTCGTCCGCAGCGATGCCTGAAGGTGTTGGCCCCGGTTAACCCTTGAATGGTGCGATGTCGAGGATTGACACGTCGACTGTCCTGCCGTTCGGGGCCGTGTAGCTGACCTGGTCGCCCTTGGCGGCACCCAGCACCGCGCCGCCAAGTGGCGATTGCGGGCTGAATACGTGGGTGTCGATGTCGTCGTCCAGACCGAGCATCTCGCGTGAGCCGAGCAAGAAGGTGTCTGACCGGTCGGTCTTGCCGAAGTAGGCAACCGTCACCAGCGTGCCGACGGTGACCTTGTCGGGTGCCGCCGGTGCCTCGCCGACCTGCGCGGTCTGCAGCATCTTCTCCAGTTGCAGGATGCGACTCTCCATCTGGCCCTGTTCCTCGCGGGCGGCATGGTAGCCGCCGTTCTCCGACAGGTCGCCCTCTTCGCGGGCGGCAGCGATCCGGGCAGTGATGGTTGGTCGGCCAACCGTCTTGAGTTGCTCAAGGGTGGCGACGAGTTTGTCGTACGCCTCCTGGGTCAACCACACAGTCTCTTGTTCAGCCATCCCGACAGTTTAGTGGGTTGTTGGCGCTGCTCTTCTGGTCGCCGGTTTTTCAGTTGCTTGACTGGCTGGGCACAATGGTGTCCATGTCCTTCCCAGAATCCGCACTGGCCGCGGACGGATCGCGGCTTCGGCTACTGCACGTGCACGCCCACCCCGATGACGAATCGAGCAAGGGTGCCGCCTCCACAGCAAAGTATGTGGCCGCCGGTGTCCGGGTGATGGTAGCGACCTGCACCGGCGGTGAGCGAGGTTCGGTGCTGAACCCGAAGATGGACCGGCCCGAGATCCGGGCCAACATCACTGAGGTCCGCCGGGTAGAGATGGAACGCGCGCGTGACATCCTCGGCGTCGAGCACGTGATGTGCGGGTTCATCGACTCCGGCCTGCCCGAGGGCGATCCGCTGCCGCCGCTGCCGCAGGGCTGTTTCGCTGATCTGGACCCCCTGGTGGCGGCTGACCGGCTGGTCGAGCTGATCCGGGATTTCCGGCCGCATGTGCTCACCACCTATGACGAGCAGGGTGGCTACCCGCATCCTGACCATGTGCAGACCCACCGGGTGAGCGTCGCGGCATTGCAGTTGGCGGCTGAGCCCAGCCACCGGCCCGAGTTGGGTGAGGCCTGGGCAGTGCCCAAGGTCTATTACCAGATGGGTTTTCACCGCAAGCGCTGGGCGGCACTGGACGCCAGGATGCACGAACACGGGCTGGATTCGCCTTATAGCGAGCGGCTGGCGAAGTGGGAGGACCGGCACTACGAGCAGCGGATCACCACCCGGGTGGAGTGCGCGGACTACTTCGAGGTCAGGGACAACGCATTGCGTGCCCACGCCACCCAGGTGGATCCCGAGGGCAACTGGTTCATGGTGCCGCTGGAGATCCAGCAGAGCGCCTGGCCCACCGAGGACTGGCAGCTCGTATACAGCGCGGTGCCGACGGTGCTGCCCGAGAATGACCTGTTCGCTGGCCTGCGTCCCGAACCCCCACAGCGTCCTGACCCCAGCGTCCTCTGGTTCAATTAGTCGTAGCCAGCGCACGGGGGGGTCGCCCGGGCGTTGTCAGTGGGCCGCTCTAGGCTCAGGCCCATGAGCAGCAGC
>JBMNPP010000159.1:0-6380 GCA_050943675.1 Brooklawnia sp. | reverse complement strand
CGGTCCTGCACGTAGCGGTCGGCCATGTTCGCCGCCGAGGTCAATGCCTCGTCGGTGATGGTCACCCGGTGGTGCGCCTCGTAGCGGTCGCGCAGGCCCTTGAGGATGTCGATGGTCAACGCGATCGACGGCTCTGCGACCTGGATCGGCTGGAAACGACGCTCCAGGGCAGCGTCCTTCTCAATGTGCTTGCGGTACTCATCCAGGGTGGTGGCCCCGATGGTCTGCAGCTCACCGCGAGCCAGCATCGGCTTCAGGATGGACGCGGCATCAATCGCACCCTCGGCCGCACCAGCGCCCACCAGGGTGTGGATCTCGTCGATGAACAGCATGATGTCGCCGCGGGTCTTGATCTCCTTGAGCACCTTCTTCAGCCGCTCTTCGAAATCGCCGCGGTACCGCGATCCGGCGACCAGTGCGCCCAGGTCGAGGGTGTAGATCTGCTTGTCGCGCAGGGTCTCGGGCACGTCACCGCGCACGATCCGCTGCGCCAGGCCCTCGACGATGGCGGTCTTGCCGACGCCGGGCTCACCGATCAGCACCGGGTTGTTCTTGGTGCGGCGGCTGAGCACGGTCATCACGCGCTCTATCTCGGTCTGGCGCCCGATCACCGGGTCCAGCCGGTTCTCGCGGGCGGCCTGGGTCAGGTTGCGACCGAACTGGTCGAGCACGGTGGCGCTGCCCCGTGGGCCCTCGCCCATGTCGGGGGCACCGGAGGTGATCGACTGGCCCTCTGGGCCACTCTGGTAGCCGCTGAGCAACTGCAGCACCGTGTTGCGGACGCGGTTGAGGTCGGCACCGAGCTTGATCAGCACCTGCGCGGCCACACCTTCGCCCTCACGGATCAGCCCGAGCAGGATGTGCTCGGTGCCGATGTAGGAGTGGTTCATCTGCAGCGCCTCGCGCAGCGACAACTCCAGCACCTTCTTGGCGCGCGGAGTGAACGGGATGTGCCCGGTCGGCTGCGTCTGGCCATGGCCGATGATCTCTTCGACCTGCTCGCGGACAGCTTCCAGCGAGATGCCCATCTGCTCAAGGGCCTTGGCGGCAACGCCCTCACCCTCATGGATCAGCCCGAGCAGGATGTGCTCGGTGCCGATGTAATTGTGGTTGAGCATCTTGGCCTCGTCCTGGGCCAAGACCACGACTCGGCGGGCGCGATCAGTGAAACGCTCGAACATTCGACTCCTCTGCTTGGCTCGGGGTTGAGCCTCGGTTGCCAGCTGACTGGTTACCTGGGGGCAAGTCTAGGCGCCGTGCCATAACGCTCATGACCGGCGTGTCCAGCCCCACCCCCAGGCTGACGTAGTTCGCTGGCAACTTGTTCAACCAACCGCTGGCCGCAGTGCTTCCGGCGTTCGCCCTCGGCAGAGTCGCCCGGTTGGATTATCCGCCAGATCAGGCGTGGGCTGCCTCGTAGGCCGCCTTGATATGGGACGGCACGCGGCCACGCGCGCTGATCTCGTATCCGTTGGCGGTGGCCCAGGCACGAATCTCGGTTGCCGAAGTGCCACTCGACGCACTGCTGGCGCGAGTGCTGCGCCCGGTCGCGCGTCGACCCGCGGCAACAAATGGGGCGAGTGAATCGCGCAGCCTGGCCGCGTTCTCGCTTGAAAGGTCGATCTCGTAGTTGATGCCATCAAGTCCGAAGCGGACCTTCTCGTCAGCCGGCGACTCGTCAATATCATCAATCAAAATGATCTCGACTCGCTGAGCCATGGTGTACTCCTAGGGTGTCAAATAGCGCCTGTTTTTGGCGCTACCCCAATTCTAGGCTTTATGACCCCCCATAAATCAAATCGGAATCACGGCTTAATGATCGCGGCGTCGGTGAGTTTACGCACTCCAGAGGTGTCCATGGTTGCCACAAGATCATCAACCCGGCCTTGTGGCAGGGTTGCGCGTGGCTCGATATCGAGCCACGGCACCAGCACAAAGGCCCGTTCGTGGGCGCGCGGGTGCGGCAGGGTCAATTCCTCGGTCTGGCTGGTGCGCTTTCCCACCACGATCAAGTCGATATCCAGTGGACGCGGCCCGCCCGGGATTTCTTCATCGCGGCGCCGGCCGTAGGCCTTCTCGATGGCCTGGGCCCGCTGGAGCAGCGTGGTCGGTTCGAGGGTGGAGTCCGCGATGACCACCAGATTGTAGAAGTCCGGTTGGTCCGGATTGCCCACTGGCGAGGTCAGATACACCGGCGAGACGTCGACCAGGATCAGGTTGGGGGTCTCGGCCAGTCGGTCGACGGCAGCCTGCAGGGTCTCAAGGCATTCACCCTCATTGGCACCCATGCTGAACACCACCTGATTGAGTGGCTTCAGATTGCCCAGCGTGTCGACGTCAATCGGGAAAGCTTCAGACATCGTTACTCCTCACAATGGTCACCGCAACATCTTTGAATTCTGCGTCGATGGGGGCCTGCGGCTTGTGGACGGTCACTTGCACCGATTTCACTGCCCGATCGGCGAGCACACCCTCGGCAATCCGCTGCGCAAGCGTTTCAATTAAGTTCACCGGTTCGCCAGTGATGATGCCGGTCACCAATTGTGCCACTTCACCGTAGTCAACTGTTTCAACCAGGTCATCGCTGGCAGGGAAATCGAGCGTCAACTCAAGATCGACGACGAATTCCTGCCCGGTCCGGCGTTCGGATTCGAGCACGCCGTGAAAACCCACCGCGCGAAGACCGAAGAGTTTGATTGACCCAACTGTTGCCTGGCCCATGTGCGCCAAGGTTACTCGTCCGATGACCGCTGACGGCCGCATTCGGCCCAATCCGGACAACTCTGCACTGCCGGCTGCCAGCCCCTACCCTGCCTGCCTGATCCGCTCGACCACCGCGATGGCGTCCCGCTGCCCGCGCACCTCATGGGTGCGCACCGCCCAGACACCGCGCTGGGCGCAGATCACCGAGACGGCCGCGGTGGCAGCGTCCCTCCCGGCAGGCTCGCGTCCGGCGAGCAGGTGGCCCAGGAACCGTTTGCGCGAGGCCCCCACCACCACGCGGTGCCCGAGGTTCGTGAAGTGGTCAAGGCCGGCCAGTATCTGCCAGTCCTGCTCGGCGGTCTTGGCAAAGCCCAACCCCGGGTCGACGATGATGCGTTCATCAGCGATCCCGGCGGAACGGCAGGCCTGGATGCGTCCGGTCAGTTCTGTTCGCACCTGCGCCACTACATCTTCGTAGTCGGCCAACTGGTTCATGACGGCGCCGTGGCCACGCCAGTGCTGGCAGATGTAATCGACCCCGGCCCGGGCCACTACCGCGAGCATCTGCTCATCAGCCAGCCCCCCGGAGACGTCGTTGATGATCTGGGCGCCAGCCGCCAGTGCCTGCTCGGCCACCCGGGCGCGCATGGTGTCGACGCTGATCGGCACCTGGCCGGCCAGACCGCGCACCACCGGCAGCACCCGGCGCAACTCCTCGGCCTCATCGGGGCGGGTCGCCCCGGGGCGGGTCGATTCACCGCCGATGTCGAGCAGGTCTGCACCGGCCTCGACCAGGGCGTGGCCGTGGGCGATCGCGGCGTCGGCGTCCAGCCAGCGGCCACCATCGGAGAACGAATCGGGTGTCACGTTGACCACCCCCATCACCAGGGTGCGCTGGTTCATCATCCGTAGATGAGGCTCATCGCCTCGGCACGGGTTGCGACCTCACGCAACAGCCCGCGCACAGCCGAGGTCGTGGTGCGGCTGCCCGGTTTGCGTACCCCACGCATTGTCATGCACAGGTGCTCGCACTCGATCACCACCAGCGCCCCGCGCACGTCGAGGTGCTCGACGAGTGCGTCGGCGATCTGGGTGGTGAGCCGTTCCTGAACCTGCGGGCGACGGGCGTACAGGTCGACCAGCCGGGCGATCTTGCTCAGCCCGGTCACCCGCCCGCTTTCGGGCGGGATGTACGCCACATGCGCCAGGCCGTGGAAGGGCAACAGGTGGTGCTCACAGAAGCTCTGCACCTCGATATCGCGCACCAGCACCATCTCGTCGTGCGAGACATCGAAGGTGGTGGCAAGCAGCGGTCGGGGGTCGGCACCCATCCCGGTGAACAGTTCTTCACAGGCCCGCGCGACCCGCCCCGGGGTGTCGCGCAGACCCTCACGGTCCGGGTCCTCACCGATGCCGATCAGGAATTCGCGAACTGCCGCCTCGATGCGGGCCTCGTCCAGGCCCGGGCGCGTGGTCTCACCCTGGCCCCCGGGATTGCCCGGTTCCTTGACAGCACGACGAGGCTTGCCTTTGCTGACCATGTAGATGCCTTTCCCAGGACGCGGACCTGCCCCATCCTAGCGAGCCGGGCCAGCGCTCAGGCTGGTGCTGCGATGCAGTAGACCCGGCCGGGTGCCGGCTCGGGCAGCACGAAGGCGCCGTCGGTGAAGGTGCACTCGGCAGTGTCAGTGGTGTCGGGCAATTCCTTCTCCACGATGAACTCGGCCTCCGGGTCGCGGCAGTCCACCTCGAGCCATTCCTGGACGCGGTCGTACTTGTAGCAGGCACCGGTGTCCAGTACCGGGGAAAGGCAGACCGTCGCCTCTTCGGCGTTGCCGAGCAGGTTCTGCTCGAAGTAGCGGACGTAGTCGGTGGGGCACTCGGCGCTGCCCTGGTGGATGGAGGCGACCTTCAGCTTGAACTGCCCCACCAGGTTGCAGTCGACCACTTGGTGGGCCACCTCGATCGAGCCGTCGGTGGGGGCCGCGCCAGACACTTCAGCGAACTGCAGGCACTGGCCGATCTCCAGTTCGCCAACCGCGACCTCGGCGCTGGTGGGGGCCTGCGGGCCATCGGGGTCGCTACCCTGTTGGCCCCCGATGCGACCGGTGACGAAGGCCAGCGCGGCCAGCACGACAACCAGGGCCGCCACAGCGCCAACCACGATCCATTTGCCCATCCCGCGCTTGTTGGCAGGCCCCTGCGGTTCTTGTGGTGGTCGCGGTTGCGGCTCGATTCGTGTCATGCGCTCGGTCTCCTCGGATCAGGCATAGACATGTGGCGCCAGGGTGGCCACATCGGTGAGGTTGCGGTAGCGGCCCGCATAATCGAGCCCGTAACCGACGACGAACTCGTTGGGAATGTCGAAGCCGACATACTTGACGTCCACCTGGGTGGCCATCGCCTCGGGCTTGCGCAGCATCGTCATGACCTCAAGGCTGGACGGGCCGCGTGAGCGCAGGTTCTGTACCAGGTAGCTGAGCGTCAGGCCACTATCGACGATGTCCTCGACGATCATCACGTCACGTCCAGCGATGTCGGCGCTGAGGTCCTTGAGGATCCGCACCACGCCCGAACTCTTGGTGCCCGAGCCGTATGACGAGATGGCCATCCAGTCGACAGTGCAGTGCGATTTCATGGCGCGGGTCAGGTCACTCATCACCATCATGGCGCCATTCAGGACGCCGATCATCAACAGGTCCCGGCCGGCGTAATCGGCGTCTATCCGGGCGGCAATTTCGTTGATGCGTTGCTGCACCTGATCGGCGGTAAACAACACATGGGCAATGTCATCTGCAATATCCGAGGCGTCCACGGGCCCACTCTAACCAGCCAACGCCCGCCCGGCCCACGGTGGCCAGCGTTGGCACCTGTTCATCTCAGCCAATGAGGTTTCACTCGGTATTGCCGGGGATGGTGCAGAAGACCCTGCCGGGTTCCGGCTCGGGCAGGATGAAGTGACCGTCCTCGTCGGTGCACTCGGTGGTGTCGGTGCCGGTCAGTTCCTTCTCGATCTTGAACCAGACGTCCTCGGTGCCGCACTCCGCGAGTGCCCACTCGGCCACGCCATCAGGGACGTAGCAGCTGCCGACCTCGAGCACGGGCGCCACACAGACGCTGTGATCCAGTGATCCATATTGCACGTAGTCGCTGTTGGGGCAGCCATCCTGCGGGTTGATGGAGCTCACCTGCATCCTGAACCCCTCAGCATCACAGTCGACCACCTCGAAACCGACGGTCTGTGCATCGTCGCTGGTTTCACTGACCGCAACAAACCTGATGCAGTCGCCGACCTCGAGCTCGGTCAGGGCCGCAGCCCCTCCGCCGCAGCCAGTCAGCCCCAACCCGACAGCGGCCAGCAAGATGCCAAGTTTGCCTGCTGCGCCTGCCCGAGAACTGTTCGTCATGGTCACCATTCCACCATGTGGATCATCGGTTGGGGTCGGTAGGGGTGTTCAGGTCAGCGGATTGGCCACAAGGTGCCCGTTGCGCCGCGAGATCCGCAGGCCTCCGGGCAGGTCGATGCCCCGCTGGCCACGCCAATCGGCCACCAGTGCCCACACGGCCTGCAGGTGGACGTGGCCGGGTTCGTCCACGCCTACCCGCAGCAGCCAGGTGCGCAGGACGCGCGAGGCCAGCGCCTCCGGCAGCCCGGTGAGCAGGTCGACCGGCAGTTC
>JBMNPP010000158.1:0-6399 GCA_050943675.1 Brooklawnia sp. | reverse complement strand
CAACGTTGACCACCAGCGGTGCCGCGCCCGCCGAGTTGTATTACACCGACACCCAGGGGCCCGGCCGCCCCGTCGTCCTGATCCACGGCTGGCCGGCCTCCGAGAAATCCTGGCAGCCGGTGGCCACAGCGCTGCAGCAGGCCGGTTACCGTGTCATCGCCTACGACCGGCGCGGTTTCGGGGCCTCCAGCCACGCCCAATCCGGCTACGACTACGACACCTTCGCTGCAGACCTGGCCGCCCTGCTCAACGAGCTCGACCTGGTGGATGCAGTGCTGGTCGGCTTCTCGATGGGTGGCGGCGAGGTCGCCCGCTATGTCGCCGACCATGGCTCCGGCCGCATCACGGCTGCGGCATTCATCGCAGCGATCACCCCGGCCCTGGATGCCGACCTGCCCGACAACCCCGATGGCGGGTTCACCCATGAGGCCGCCAGCGGTATGCAGGCCGCGATGCGCTCGGACGCCGAGGCATTCCTGACCCAGTTCCTGACCAACTTCTACTCGGTGCCCACGGCTGGGGACAGCACGCTCATGGTGCCCGAGCAGCAGATCATCGAGTCCCTGCAGGTGGCCCGGCAGGCCAGCCCGGAGGCATTGGTCAGGTCTATCGCCCTGTGGTTGACCGATTTCCGGACCGACCTTGCGGCGCTGGATGTGCCCACCCTGGTGATCCACGGCGACGGCGACCAGATCGTCCCGTTCGAGGCGAGCGGCAAGCGGATGCCGCAATACGTCGGGCAGGCCGAAGTGAAGCTCATCGAGAAGGGCCCGCACGGCCTGCTGGCCTCACATCCGGCCGAGGTCGCCCGGGCCCTGCTCGACTTCCTTGCCTAGGCCTGCGAGAAGCGCGCCCAGCGGTTGATGCCGGCCTCGACGGCGTACTGGTCGATCAGGGCCAGTTCGTCATCGCTGAATTCGAGGTTGCGCAGTGCACCCAGGTTGGTCTGCAACTGTTCGACACTCGACGCCCCGATCAGGGCCGAACTCACCCGGTCATCCCGCAGCGTCCAGGCCAGCGCCAGCTGGGCCAGCGACTGGCCACGGTCGGCTGCGATCCGGGCCAGGGCCTGCACCCGGCCCAGCACTTCATCGGTCAACCACTCGGTGTTGAACGATCCCGCGCGGGCACCGCGCGAATCGGCCGGGACGCCATCGACGTAGCGGTTGGTGAGCAGGCCCTGGGCCAGCGGGCTGAAGGCGATGATCCCCATGCCCTGGGTCTGGCACTGGTCGAGCAGCGAACCAGCGTCGCCCGGCGCGGTTTCGATCCAGCGGTTGAACATCGAGTAACTCGGCTGGTGGATCAGCAGCGGGGTGCCCAGCTCGCGGGCGACCTCGGCGGCCTGGCGGGTGCGTTCGGCCGAATAGCTGCTGATACCCACATACAGGGCCTTCCCGGAGCGCACTGCCTGGTCGAGGGCCATCATGGTCTCCTCGATGGGGGTGTCCGGGTCGTAGCGGTGTGAGTAGAAGATGTCGACGTAGTCCACGCCCATCCGGCGAAGCGACTGGTCCAGTGAACTGAGCAGGTACTTGCGGCTGCTGCCGCCCTGGCCGTAAGGGCCGGGCCACATCTCGTGGCCGGCCTTGGTCGAGATGATCAGTTCGTCACGGTACGGCTTGAGGTCGGTGGCCAGCAGCGTCCCGAAGTTGATCTCGGCCTGCCCGGCAGGAGGGCCATAGTTGTTGGCCAGGTCGAAGTGGGTGATACCGGCGTCGAAGGCGGCCCGGACGATGTCGCGCTGGGTACCGAATGGGTGCAGGTCTGCGAAGTTCTGCCACAAACCAAGCGAGATGGCCGGCAGCTTGAGGCCCCATTGGCCGACTTTGCGGTAGGGCATGCCACCGTCGTAGCGGTCAGCGGCGGCGAGGTAGGCAATTCCGTCAGTGAGCATGGGGCCATCATGGCCCATCGGGCCAACGGGGTCTGCCGGGTTGGCAGACCCGGGTGCTCAGGTCAGGGCGCTCAACTGCTGCCAGTCGTCCCAGGAGTACACCCAGGCACCCCAGGTCTGGTGCGGTTGCACCGGGAAGGTGCTGCCGGTGAACTCGGCGGGGTCACCGATCATGGTGAAGTCGAACAACCAGGCGGCGTTCGCGTCCGACAGGCCGGTGCAGCCGTGGCTGACGTTGGAGTTGCCGTGCGCGTAATCCGCCCAGGGTGCAGCGTGGTAGTACTCGCCCGACCAGGTGATGCGCTGGGCCTTGTTGGCGACGATCCGGTAGCCGTCCGGGTCATCGTGCGGGACGCCGAACGATTCGGAGTCCATGATCACCGTCTCGTTCTTCTCCATGATCAGCTTGGTGCCGGTCATGGTTTCCCAGCCGGGCTTGCCCATCGACACCGGAAGGATCTGCACCACTTCGCCGTTGCGCAGGCAGGTGGTGGTGTGGGTGTCGATATTGGTTTGCAGCACCCGCAGGTCACCGAACTGGTAGTCACCACTGACGTCGGCCAGCACCCAGGTGTCACCAGCCGGCAGGCCGGCGGCCTTGACCTCGACATGGGCGGTGCTGTTGGGCTGCCAGTAATCTCTGGGCCGCCACCACAGGGTCGTCTGGTCGAACCAGCCCCACGAGCCTTCCTGCGGCGGGTTGGTGGTGATGCTGGCGGTCTGTTCGATCGCGGCACGCTGGTCGTCGTTGACGGGCATGTCGAAACGGACCCACACCGGCAGGCCGTTGCCGACCACCTGGCCGGCGAAGCGCAGGTCGACCTCGACGACCAGTTCCGGGTTCACGGTGGTGGCCTGCGCGTAATGCGTGTGCGGTTCGCCGTTGTTGTCGGTGACCACGACTTCCAGGGTGTAGTCGGTGCGCACCAGGAAGTTGCGTTCCGGTTTCCATTGCGAACCGGTGACCTCGCCGGCCAGCACGGTGCCGTCGGCAGCGGTGGCGGTGACCTCGGCGAGTTTGCCGTCGGTCACCTCGACCTCGATCGGGTCCTCGGGACGCAGCGTTGCCAGCCCGCTGGGGGCGGTGATGCTGACCACGGGGACCGGTGCCGGACCAGTCGGCACCGGCGTGCGTCCAGGTGTCTGGCCGGTGCCGGGCGCACCGGGGGTCGGGGCACATGCGGCAAGTGCCAGACCCGTGGCGCCAGCAGCACCCAACAGGATCGCCCGCCGACTGAAGGCGGCTCGAGAAGACGACATCTACTCTCCTGGGCAGGAAATTCCAGGTCCCAAGAATATCAAGATGCGCCCCGACCCCCATTTCTGGTTGCCATCGACTGCAACCATGGGGTTTGTGGAGATCCGGGCAGTTCAGGTGCAGGTGATCGGACGGGTGCAGGGTGTCGGTTTCCGCTGGACCACCCAGCAGCAGGCGACCGCGCTCGGGGTGCACGGCTGGGTGCGCAACCGTCCCGACGGAAGTGTCGAGGCCTGGCTTGAGGGTCCGGGCCAGGCGGTGGCGGCGATGCTCGAATGGCTTGAGCAGGGCCCCGCGTACGCGGTCGTCCGCGAACTGAAGGTGGTTGAAGGTGAGCCCGCCGGGCTGCACCGCTTCGTCGTGCGGCGGGGTTGACCGGTGCGCCGGGCCATGCTGGTTACGATTGGACTGCTGACTGAATAGTGAACGAGGATTGCGACGTGAACCCTGACACCTGGCTCGTGGTGCCGCTCTACAACGAGGGTGCCGTGGTCGGCGATGTGATCAGCAACGCCAGGCAGCGGTTCTGCAAGATCGTTTGCGTCGACGATGGTTCCCGGGATGATTCGGCACAGATCGCGCGCGAGGCCGGTGCAGTGGTCGTCCAGCACCCGATCAACCTGGGCCAGGGTGCCGCCCTGCAGACCGGGATCAGCTATGCGCTGGCCGATCCGGCGGCCGAGTACTTCGTGACATTCGATTCCGATGGCCAACACCAGCCCGAGGACGCCGAGCGGATGGTGCAGCGGTTGCGCACCGAAGAACTGGATGTCGTGCTCGGTTCCCGTTTCCTGGGCGGCAAAGTCGAGGCCGGGTGGGCCAAGCGGCTGGTGCTCAAGTTCGCGGTGCTGTTCGAGCGGCTCACCACCCGGCTCAAGGTGACCGACACCCACAATGGTCTGCGGGCCCTGAACCGGCGCGCCGCCAGCTCGATCCGGATCCGGCAGAACCGGATGGCCCACGGCTCGGAGATCCTGCACGAGATCGCCAAACGCGACCTGCGTTACGGCGAGGAGCCGGTGCACATCGTCTACACCGAGTACTCCCGCGCCAAGGGCCAGTCGCTGTGGAACTCGGTGAACATCCTCAACGAACTCTTCCTGAATCGGTAGTGCACAAAATGGGTAGCCAACTCCTCATCCAGATCCTGTTGATCACCGGGCTGATCATCTTGATGGTGATCCTGTTGGTGCAGCGCCCCGGTGCCCGGCCGCTGGCGATCCGCCGGCTCACCTACGGGGTGCTGCTGCTGGCCGCGATCCTGGCGGTCATCTTCCCCGAGTGGCTGACCCGGCTGGCCCGGCTGGTGGGGGTTGGCCGTGGCAGCGACCTGCTGCTCTACGGGATGGTGCTCATCTTCATCTCGCATTCGCTGGCATCGAAGTCGCGGCACGCCGAGAATGACCAGCGGCTGACCAGGCTGGCCCGCCATGTGGCGATCCAGGAGGCCGAACCTGCTGATGAGGCTGGCCGCCGGTTGGCCGGTCAGTAGGCGGCCCTGGCCTGCCAGGCCGCCCAGGCTGATTCGACGATCTGGTCAACCCCTGCGGTCGCAGTGAAGCCCAGGTCGGTGCTGATCCGGTCGGCCGAAGCAATCAGCTTCGGCGGGTCACCAGGGCGCCGCGGTTCGATCACCGGGGTGGCGTCCATGCCACAGGCGCGGCCCACCGCTTCGATGATCTGCCGAACAGATGTGCCGGTACCGGTGCCGACGTTGTAGACCCGGTGCGGCGGTTCAGTGTCCAGCCCCTGCAGGGCCACGATGTGGGCGCGGGCCAGGTCACCGACGTGGACGTAGTCGCGGATACAGGTGCCATCGGGGGTGTCATAGTCGGCCCCGAAGATGCGTGGGGCCTGGCCGCGGGCGAGCCGGTCGAGCACCATCGGCACCAGGTTCATCACCACCGGATCGCCCAGCTCGGGCCAGGCAGCCCCGGCGACGTTGAAATAGCGCAGGGCCATCCAGTTGAGGCCCCAGGCGCGTTGCGCGTCAGCAAGCATCCACTCGCCGATCAGTTTCGTGCGGCCATAGGGGTTGACCGGGTTCGTCGGCGAATCCTCGGTGACCACCGGGTCATCGGGGGCGCCGTAGACCGCTGCCGAGGACGAGAAGATGATCTTCGAGGTGCTGGTGGCTGCCATCGCCTCGAGGAGGTTGGTCAGCCCACCGACATTCTGGCGGTAGTAGTACATCGGTCGCTCGACGGATTCGCCCACCTGCTTCCTGGCAGCGAAGTGGATCACCGCGTCCACGCCGTTGCTGGTGATGGCAGCGGCCAGTTGGTCGGTGGCCCGGGCGGCCGAGATGTCCAATTGCAGCAGGTGGACGCCTGCGACCCGGTCAGCGGTCGAGTTCGACAGGTCATCGACGACGACCACCTCGTGGCCGTCGGCCCGCAGCATCCGCACCACGTGCGCACCGATATAGCCGGCCCCACCGACCACCATCACGCTCATCTGCCCGCCTCCTTTTCGTCCCAGAACGAAAGCATATGGGCCCGTGCCGCCGGGCAGGGTGCGTTGCCGCCGGGCCAAGGTTGGGTTCAGGTAGATTGTGCGCAGGTGCCGAGGGTTCGGTGAGGCTTGACGGGAGGGCCATGCAGGCAGATCTGGTCGTTGTTGGTGCAGGGTTGTTCGGGCTGACAATTGCAGAGCGCGTCGCCAGCCAGTTGGGGCTGCGGGTGGTGATCGTCGAGCGGCGGCCCCATATCGGCGGCAATGCCTGGTCTAATCGTGACGAGCAGACCGGCATCGAGGTGCACCGCTATGGCGCCCACCTGTTCCACACCTCCAATGAGAAGGTCTGGGACTACGTGAACCAGTTCACCAGCTTCACCGGCTACCAGCACCACGTTTACACCACGCACAAGGGCGTTGTTTACCCGATGCCGGTCAACCTGGGCACCATCAACCAGTTCTTCCAGGCCGCCTACACCCCCGATCAGGCCCGTGCCCTGGTCAAACAGCAGTCCCAGGAGCTTGGTGACAAGGAGCCCGAGAACTTCGTCGAGAAGGGCGTCCAGTTGGTCGGCCGGCCGCTGTACGAGGCCTTCTTCATGAACTACACCGCCAAGCAGTGGCAGACCGCGCCGGAAAACCTGTCGGCCTCGATCGTCAGCCGGCTGCCGGTGCGCTACACCTACAACAACCGCTACTTCTCTGACACCTACGAGGGGCTGCCCACCGACGGTTACGGTGCCTGGCTGACCCGGATGACCGAGAACCCGCTGATCACGGTGCTCAC
>JBMNPP010000157.1:0-6431 GCA_050943675.1 Brooklawnia sp. | reverse complement strand
GACGCAGTGCTGGCAGCAGTGCGCCGGGGCGTCCCGCTGATAGACCTCGACATCGACACCCAACTCGACCTGTTCACCCCCGACTCCTACGACGTGGTTGTGCTCAGCCGCACCCTGCAGGCCCTGTTCAGGCCCGACCTGGTGCTTGAGCAGTTACGGATGATCGCACCACGCATCATCCTCACGATGCCCAACTTCGGTTTGTGGCGGCACCGGTTGCGGCTGCTGGGTGGCCGGATGCCACGCTCGCGCGACCTGCCCTACACCTGGTACGCCACACCCAACCTGCACCACTCGACGCTGGTCGACCTCGAACCGCTGTTCGCCACACTCGATCTGTCGATCGAGAAGCGCATCCCGCTGACTGCGGCAGGGCGCCCGCGAATGCTGGGCCAGGTGGGTGCAAACCTGATGGCAAGCTCCGCGGTGTACGTGCTGGCCCGATCCTGACAACTCGCAGGCCAGCCAGCCCGGCCCGACCAGGTTCAGGCCACTGCCAGCAGGTGCCTGCGGGAGGGGATGAAGGGCTGCCGGAGTAGCGGCATTTGGGCCTCGTCCGGGGTCAGGTCTGCCTTGCGTGCATTGCAGCGCTGGCAGCAGGCAACCGTGTTCAGCCAGTTATCGGCACCACCGCGGCTGCGCGCCACCACGTGGTCAACGGTGGTGGCGTGGGCCATGCAGTAGGCGCAGCACCAGCGGTCGCGCCGCAAGACACCGCGCCGCGTCCAGCCCGGCTGCTCCGCATACAGGAAGGTGGTCTTCACGTAGCGGGTGAGCCGCAGTGTTGTCGGCCGCGGGAAGCAGCCGAATGTCTCGCCGGGGGTGGCCTCCTCGACGATCGCGACCTGTCTGACCAGCATGCCGATGGCATGGTTGATGCTCACCGTGTGCAGGGCGGTGTCATCGGTGTTGAGCACCAGCACCCCGCTCATCGCTGCCCCCACGGGCTGGGCCATGGGACGAAAAAACCGCCCCGGGCAGGCCGATGGGCGGTCTTTGGAGCGACAGGCGGGCAGCGGCCAGCCGTCGTGGGCGCTATTTGCATCCCGGGCACTATGGCAGGACCCATGGCCACCTCCGTCCTCGCGCGGCAGATGTTTGGGTCAACGATAGGCACTGGGTGCCCTGGTTGTCTGCATTGTCGGGCGAACAACAGGTGGATTGTCGGCTAATTGTCACCTACTTCCGGCAGGTGGGGTTCACCCAGGGCACTCAGCAGGCGTCCGACCGGCCCCCGGCAGTTGTGCCGGTCAGCAAGTTCAGCGCAGCGTGCCAGGTCGGCCCGGCCAGGGCGCAGGGCCATATCCAGCTGCGGCAGTTCGACCTGGGCGGTCGCAACCACCACCCGCGCTCGCGCCAGGTAGTCGGTGGCCTCCAGCAGGCGTTGCCGTTGCCTGGCTGGCATCGCGGATGCCGGGTCCTGGGCGGCAGCGAGCACACCGTCCAGGTCGCCATGGGTGTTCAGCAGGTTCGCAGCGGTCTTCTCACCGATGCCCGGCACTCCCGGCAGTCCGTCGGAACTGTCGCCGCGCAGGGTCGCGAAGTCTGCATACTGGGCACCCGTGATGCCCAGCCTGCCCAGCAGCCACTGATCGTCGACAAGTTCGTGCCTGGCGACCCCGCGAGCTATGTAGGCGACCCTGACCCGCTCACCGACGAGCTGGAAGAGGTCGCGGTCACCGCTGACCACGATGGCCTGCTCGCCGGCTGCTGCCAGCTGCCGCGCCAGCGTCCCTGCCACATCATCGGCCTCATGATCGGCAGCACCCACCCGGCACAGGCCCAACGCTGCCAGGACGTCGGCGATCCAGGGCACCTGCTGGGCGAGTTCTTCATCGACGATCTCGGTACCGGGGAACGCAGCCGACTGGGGGCTGGCAGCCACGGCGGCCGGCTCGGCCACCCGGTGCGCCTTGTAGCTGGGCACCAGGTCGACCCGCCAGGCCGGCCGCCAGTCATCGTCCCAACAGCAAACCAGCGCGGTGGGGGAGTACTGGCCGATCAGCCTGGTCAGCATGTCGAGCATGCCGTGCAGTGCGTTGACCGGCCGTCCCTGTTGATCGGTGAGGGTTTTCGGCACACCGAAGTAGGCCCTGAAGTAGAGGGTGGCGGCGTCCACGAGAAGAGTCAGTGAGCTGGTCACCCTCTACATGGTGCCACGATGGGGGCATGGAGCATACGGACCAGACGATCC
This sequence comes from Brooklawnia sp., assembly GCA_050943675.1. Lineage (GTDB taxonomy): Bacteria > Actinomycetota > Actinomycetes > Propionibacteriales > Propionibacteriaceae > Brooklawnia. Next base: position 4,237 of record JBMNPP010000157.1, on the reverse strand, counting down.
TTGCGCTGCTATCCCGTGACGGCCGGATGTCGTTCACGGAGTTGGGCAGACGAGTGGGGTTGTCCACCTCGGCTGCTCAGCAGCGGGTCCGCAGGCTCGAGCAGCGTGGCATCATCACCGGGTACCGGGCCGACGTCGATCCGGCCCAGGTGGGTCGGGGCCTGACAGCCATCATCGAGATCCAGCCGCGGGGCGGGGAGCATGATGAGCAGGCACCCGAATACCTGGCCAGCCTGCCCGAGATCACATCGTGCTACTCGGTGGCCGGTGACGCCTCCTACCTGTGCCTGGCGCAAGTGGGATCAGCCGAACTGCTGGACGAGTTGCTGACCCGGATCCGTGGCGATCTTCGGGTGACCACCGTCACCACGATTGTGCTGCGCACGGCATTCAAGCAACGCCCATTGGTTGACTGAACACGCAGGGCACGACCACTGGGGCGCTGCACTAGAATCCTGCAACATGGCTGATCGCACCGAATCCCTCGAACGAATCCTGGTTATCACCCCCACCTATAACGAGGCCGAGAACATTGAGCAGATCATTTCGAGGCTGCGGACGGCGGTGCCCAACGCGCACAGCCTGATCGTTGACGACAATTCCCCAGACGGTACCGGGGCCGTCGCTGACCGCATGGTTACCGAGGACGACCACATCCACGTGATGCACCGCCCGGGCAAGGGAGGGCTGGCCGCGGCCTACCTGGCCGGGTTTGCGTGGGGGCTGGAGCGCGGCTACGACGTGCTGGTCGAGATGGACGCCGACGGCTCCCACCAGCCAGAGCTGCTGCCTTCGATGCTCGATGCGCTGAGTGAGCGGGACGCTGACATGGTCAAGGGGTCACGCTGGATCCGGGGCGGGGAGACCAACCAGACCAGGGGCCGCGAAATGTTGAGCCGGCTGGCCAATATCTACATCCAGGTGCTGATGGATCTGCCGGTGCGCGATTCGACCGGCGGCTACAACATCTTCCGTTCGTCCATCCTGCGGGCGATCAACTTCACCGACGTCGCATCGAAGGGCTACACCTTCCAGGTCGACATGACCCGTCGGGTACTGGCTGCCGGTGGCAAGGTGGTCGAGGTACCGATCTACTTTCCCGATCGTGAGGTCGGCACATCGAAGATGAGCGGCTCGATCATCTCGGAGGCATTGCTCAACACCACCAAGTGGGGTGTTGCCAGGCGCGGCGAACAATTGCGTGAGGCGGGCCGTTGGCTGGGCAACGAATTCAACAAGTTCAACAGTCGCTCCGACTGAATCACCCAAACGCAAAACCCACCGGCCAGCCACCAAGGGTGACTGGCCGGTGGGTTCCGGATCAGTAGTGCGGGCTCTTCCGGACTTCGTCGAGGCGCTCGGCGAGCAACTCCTCAAGTTCGGGGATCGAGCGACGCTCAAGCAGCATGTCCCAGTGCGTGCGCGGCGGTTTGACGGCCTTCTCTTCGGGGAGCGTGCCGTCGGTACGCAGCGCGGGAGAGCCACATCGAGGGCATTCCCATTCGGCGGGCAGGTCGGCCTCTACCGAGAACGTAACCTCGAAGCTGTGGCCCCGCTCACAGTCGAAGCCGAGGACGCGACGGGCTGCGAACTCGATACCCTCCTCGTCCTCAAAGCTCTTAGCACCCAATCCCATTCCACGTAGTGCGCGATCGGCCATTGTCAGCCTCCCTTCAAGCTTGACCGGTCAACACCAGAGCACCACAGTTTCTTCCCGCGCGAGGCGAAATCCCAGACAGTCTCAGTCATTCCACAGGCCATGACTGCTCGCCACACGTTTGAGGACGTCGGTGCGATCGGTGATCAAACCATCCACCCCAAGTCCTATCAGCTCTGCCATTTGCGCGGGCTCGTTCACCGTCCAGACGTGGACACGCACATCGTGTGCCCTGGCTGAAGCCATCAACCGGGGAGTCAGCACCCGTACCGTGCGGCCGGCGACCTGCGTGGTCAGCGGCACCTGGAAGACCTGGCCAGCCAACGGAAGCATCCGCGGCAGCACCGGCACGAAGGCGGCCCAGGCGACCCCGGGGCTGGCGAATCCGGTGGCTACGCCCGATCCCATCAGGCGGCGGAACCTGGTGAGCCGGGCAGCGTTGAACGAACTCACGCACACCCGCTGCTGGGCCCGGTGGGCCTTGATGGTGGCCACCAGCGGCTCGATCGCTCCGGGCGCCTTGATGTCGATATTGATGCGCACTCCGGGGAACGATTCGAGTACCTCATCCAGGGTCGGGATCTGGTCACGCCCGGCGATCCGGGCAGCGCGCACCTGGTCGAAGCCCAGTTCGGCGACCACACCGGTCGCATCAGTGACCCGATCAAGCACCTGGTCGTGGAATGCGATCAGGTAGCCGTCAGAGGTGGCATGGACGTCACTTTCGAGGTAGCGGTAACCCAGCTCAACCGCTTGCGCGAAGGCATGCAGGGTGTTTTCCCGGGAAGCGTCCTCGCCGCTGACGTAGCCTCCCCGGTGGGCCATCCAGGCATACGGCTCATCAAAGTACTGGTAGCTGGTTGCGCCTCGGATCACGACCGACATTGTATGGGGGCACTGAGCCCACAGGCAGTGTTCGCCTGCTGATGCCGGTACCGTGCTGGCATGGCCAACCAAACCAGTAGGGAAGCGAACAGCAACGACAGGCCCGTGGTCTCATTGGCCAGCCTGGGCGGCACGATCACGATGGTCCCTGCCGATGATGGGGGTATCGTCCCGACCCTGACCGCGGAGGGCCTGATTGAATCGGTGCCCGGCCTTGACCAGATCGCCCGGATCAGGGCACGGACACTGGCCTCGCTGCCCAGCGGAGCGCTGTCGATGACCGACGTGTTTGCCGCGGTCGAGTGGGCGCGCGGCGAGGTTGATGGCGGGGCGGCCGGGGTGGTGGTCATCCAGGGCACCGACACCATCGAAGAGACCTCTTACCTGGCTGAGTTGGTCTGGGATCGTCCCGAACCACTGGTCTTCGTGGGGGCGATGCGCGGGCCTGCCCAACTGTCCGCCGATGGACCAGCCAATATCGCTGCGGCCTGCCTGATGGCTGCCAGCCCCGACGCACGGGGGACCGGTGCCACGGTTGTGCTGGACGACACCATCCACCACGCCGGGCTGGTGTACAAGGCGCACTCCACAGCATTGGCTGCCTTTGAGTCCTATGACGGGTTGAAGCTTGGCCGGGTGATCGAGGGGAAGGTGCACCTGCGCAGCTTCGAACGTCCCGGCAGGCCGATCGATGCCACCGGTTTTTCGGCCGGGTTCGTCCCGCTCTGGTCGACCTGGCTGGGTGACGACGGCACCGCGCTGCGCGCCGTGGCCAAGTTGGGTCCGGCAGGTGTTGTTGTTGCCGGATTCGGCGCGGGCCACGTGCCGCCGGGGGTGGCTGGTGTGATCACGGAATTGGCCGCCGGTTGCCCAGTGGTGTCGTGTACCCGCATCGGTTCAGGCGGTGCGATGCGCAAGACCTATGGCTATGAAGGTGCCGAAATCGACCTGCAGCGGCGCGGTGCGATCATCAGCGGCGTGCTCGATGGGCCAAAGTCCCGGGTACTGCTGGCCCTGCTCACCGGCATCGGGGCCACCCATCAGCAGATCGTCGAGGAGTTTGCCGTCCGCAGCCGGTTCTGGTGACCCGACCCGGCGTGGTGGTGGGGTGCCCGGTCGGTGATCAGCCCACCCCGGGCAGGTAGACCAGGAACTGCCCGAGCTGGTGCGGCACCCAGTCCGGGACGCCGAGGGCAACCAGACCGATCCACCAGAGGATCCCCAGAACGACGAAAAAGCCGGCCCAGAACAACCGCTGCTGATGGGGCGTCCAGCTCAGGTAGGTGGCCAACCGCCGCATCAGCCAGCGCTTGGAGTTCTTGGCCCAGATGAATTCTGTCGACAGCAGGGCCATTCCCGCCAGGAAGAGGGGGATACCACCAGGACCCGGCAACCAGCCGGTCAGGGGCGCGGCGATGACGAGCGCAGCCCCAAGAACTCCCACCCCGATGCGCAGCCACAGGCGTCCGGTCGGCGTCGACCGGAGTTGGGCCCGCCAGGCCAGGCGGTCGGGCGGTTCATGTGGTACCCGCGTGGCACCGTTGACCGCCACGCGATGCGAGCGTGCCGTATCGGTCATGGAACCTACTCTGCCTGTCTTGTTCAACCGGCTTAGACTGTTTCGGTGCCTGAAATCCTGTCCATCCAATCATCTGTCTCGTATGGTTTCGCCGGAAACTCGGTAGCAGTTTTCAC
>JBMNPP010000156.1:0-6599 GCA_050943675.1 Brooklawnia sp. | reverse complement strand
GGTCTGAATCAGCCGAACTGACCAGCTTCATGGCGATGGACAGTTCGCGGGCAGCGACCCGCGCCTCCTGGGCATTGTCACCGTCGGCCTTGTTGACCGCGATGACATGCGCCAACTCGAGGATGCCCTTCTTGATGCCCTGCAGCTGGTCACCGGAGCGGGCCAGCATCAACACCAGGTAGGTGTCGACCATGCCCTGCACGGCCACCTCCGATTGACCGACGCCAACCGTCTCGACGATCACCACGTCGTAGCCGGCGGCCTCGACCAGCAGCATCGCCTCCCGGGTTGCCCGGGCCACCCCACCCAGGTGCAGCCCGGTCGGTGAAGGCCTGATGAACGCATCGTCCAACTGGGCGAGCGCGCCCATCCGGGTCCGGTCGCCCAGCACCGAGCCACCCGAGACAGTGCTGGACGGATCGACCGCCAGCACCGCCACCCTGTGGCCCCGCTCGACGAGCATGCAGCCCATCGCGTCGGTGAAGGTTGACTTGCCCGCACCGGGCACGCCGGATAGCCCCAGCCTGATCGACTTACCCGCCAGTGGCGACAGTTCGCGCAAGAGTTCGCGGGCATGGGCACGGTGTGCCGGTTTGCGCGACTCGACCAGGGTGATGGCCCGGGCCAGTGCGGCCCGGTCACCACCCTTGACGCCTTCGATCAGGGCCGGGACATCGATCCGCCTAGGCATTTGCCTGGCGAGCCGATTCGATCATGCCCTTGAGCAGGTCCTTGGCCGCCACCGGGATATTGGTGCCCGGTGGGTAGATGGCCTGTGCACCGGACTCGCGCAGCTCAGCGAAATCCTGCTCGGGGATGACGCCGCCCACCACAATCGCGATGTCCTGGCGCCCTTCCTTGTCGAGTTCGGCACGCAGGGCTGGCACCAGGGTCAGGTGGCCCGCGGCCAGTGATGACACGCCAACAACATGCACGTCACCCTCGATTGCCTGCCGGGCGGCCTCGTCCGGGGTCTGGAACAGCGGACCCACGTCCACGTCGAAGCCGAGGTCGGCGAACGCGGTTGCGATGACCTTCTGACCACGGTCGTGGCCGTCCTGGCCCATCTTCGCGATCAGGATGCGTGGCCGGCGACCCTCGAGTTCTTCGAACTCCTCGACCAACTTGCCGGTCTCGTCCATGGCCTCCGACTTTCCAGATTCCTTCGAATAGACACCCGAGATGGTGCGGATCTGCGCGGTGTAGCGACCGAATTCGCTCTCCAGCGCATCCGACATCTCGCCCACGGTGGCACCGGCGCGGCCGGCGTCGATGGCCAGCTTGAGCAGGTTGCGGTCAGGATCGCTCGGGTCGGGGTTGCCGGCGGCCCAGGTCAGGGTCTCCAGCGCCTTGGCGCAGGCCTGCTCATCGCGTTCGGCACGCAACTTGTTGAGCTTGGCGATCTGCTGATCGCGCACCTCACGGTTGTCGACCTTGAGTACCTCGACCGGATCCTCCTGGTCGAGCACGTACTTGTTGACACCGATGACCGGCTGGCGACCGGAGTCGATACGGGCCTGGGTACGTGCCGCGGCCTCTTCGATGCGCATCTTGGGGATGCCTGCCTCGATGGCCTTGGTCATACCGCCGGCCTCTTCGACCTCCTGGATCAGTGCCCAACCCTTGCGGGCCAGGTCCTGGGTGAGCTTCTCGACATAGGCCGAGCCTGCCCACAGGTCGACGCTGCGGGTCGTGCCCGATTCCTGCTGCAGGAACAGCTGGGTGTTGCGGGCGATCCGGGCCGAGAAGTCCGTCGGCAGTGCGATGGCCTCGTCCAGGGCGTTGGTGTGCAGCGACTGGGTGTGACCCTGGGTCGCAGCCATCGCCTCGACGCAGGTGCGCACCACATTGTTGTAGACATCCTGGGCGGTCAGCGACCAACCGGAGGTCTGCGAGTGGGTACGCAGGCTCATCGACTTCGGGTTTTTCGGGCCGAACTGACGGACCAGGCGGGCCCACAGCATGCGGGCGGCCCGCATCTTGGCGACCTCCATGAAGAAGTTCATGCCGATCGCCCAGAAGAACGACAGCCGCGGTGCGAACTGGTCGACCTTCAGGCCCACCGACTCGCCGGCACGGATGTACTCCACGCCATCGGCCAGTGTGTAGGCCATCTCGATATCAGCGGTGGCCCCGGCTTCCTGCATGTGGTAGCCCGAGATCGAGATCGAGTTGAACTTCGGCATGTTGTTGCTGGTGAACGCGAAGATGTCGGACACGATCCGCATCGACGGGGTCGGCGGGTAGATGTAGGTGTTACGAACCATGAACTCCTTGAGGATGTCGTTCTGGATCGTGCCGGCGAGCTGCTCGGGCTTGACGCCCTGCTCTTCAGCGGCCACCACATACAGCGCCAGGATCGGCAGCACCGCACCATTCATCGTCATCGAGACCGACATCTGGTCAAGCGGGATGCCATCGAACAGCTGTCGCATGTCGAGGATCGAGTCGACAGCCACACCAGCCATACCGACGTCACCAGCCACCCGCGGGTGGTCGGAGTCGTAGCCACGGTGGGTGGCCAGGTCGAAGGCGATCGACAGGCCCTTCTGGCCGGCTGCGAGGTTGCGGCGGTAGAAGGCGTTGGATTCCTCGGCAGTCGAGAAGCCCGCGTACTGGCGGATCGTCCACGGCCGGGAAACATACATCGTCGAGTACGGCCCACGCAGGTAGGGCGGGAAGCCCGACAGCGTGTCGAGGAAGTCGAGGTCTTCATAGACCTCATTGCCGTACAGGTGGCCCACCGGAATCTGCTCCGGGGTCACCCACTCTTCCGGGCCAGCCGCAGCCAACAGCGAGTCGAAGTTGGCCTGGGCGTCAGCGCCCACGGCGAGTTGACCCAGATCGATCTTGTCGAAACGAGGCAGCGCGCTCACTTGTTCACCCCCAGGGTCTCCAGGACGTCGTTGAGGCCAGCGACCACATCCATGCCCATGGCGATGGTGCCATCGATGATGCCGGTGGTGTCGACGTCTCCAAGTTCCTTGATATTGCCCGCCAGCAGCACCTTGGCAGCCCCGGCGTCCTTGAGCGCCTTGGCGACCTCAAGCCCCTGGGTTGCGTAGACCTTCTTCGAGCTGCACAAGCAGGCCACCGGGGTACCGGACGCCTGCCAGGCCTCGACGATCTCTTGCGTGGTGCCACCTTCGGACTGCGGGGTTTCCAGGCCCGCAATGTGGAAGTAGTTCGATGCGAAGCCCTCGCGTCCACCGAAATCACGGCGGGCGCCCAGGCAGGCCAGGAAGACCTTGGCATCTGAACCGGCAGTGGCATCGCGCAGCGCCTCGAACGGCTCGGAATCGCGGCGCCAGGCCAGGCCGGCGTACTCGACGGCCGGACGGGGGCTGCGACCAGTGATCGGGGTCTCGGTCGGGTTCGGGAACTCCGAGACACCAGTGATCTGCTGCTTGCGGCTCGCGACCCGCTTTGCCCGCTCGGCGTTCAGCCCGCCCAGCGTTTCGCTGATCGTGCCGGCTGCCAGCGCGGCAGCCATGCCGCCCGCGGCTTCAACCTTCTGGAACTCCGCCCAGGCCGCCTCAGCTATCTGGCGGGTCAGTGATTCGATGAACCAGGCGCCACCAGCGGGGTCGTTGACCCGGCCGATATTTGATTCCTCGGCGAGCACGACCTGGGTGTTGCGCGCCAGGCGGCGGCTCAGGTCGTTGGGCAGGCCCCAGGCAGCATCGAACGGCAGCACGGTGATTACTTCGGCGCCGCCAACGGCTGCACTGAAGCATGCGATGGTGCCGCGCAGGATATTCACGTAGGGGTCGTCCCGGGTGATCTCGCGCCACGAGGTGACAGCGTTCTGGCGAGCACCGCGCTTCTCGGGGCTCACATCGAAAACCTCACCCACGCGCGACCATGCGTAGCGCAGGGCACGCATCCGGGCGATGGTGGCCACCTGGTTGGTGGACGCGGTGACCCGGAAACTCATCGAGTCGAAGGCGTCGTCGACGCTGACACCCTGCTCGACCATTGCGCGCACGTACTCAGCGGCAGTGGCCAGCAGCCACGCCACCTCATGCACATCGCCGGCGCCGGCGTTGTGGTAGATGGTGCCGTCGACCACGAAGGCGCGCGACTTGGTGTAGCCGTCCAGGCGCTTGACCCACTGGGCCAGGTTGGAAAGATCAGGGGTGGTGCCGTTCAGTGCGGCTGCACCCGTGGGGTCCAGGCCCAGGTTCAGTGACAGCTCGGCCTTCTCGGCATCGGATGCCTCGAAGACGCTCAACAGCGCCTCGGCGGCCGCCACCTGGTCAGACCTGCTGGAAACCTCGATCTTGGCCAGGTTCAGCAGCACATCGGACAGGCCAGTCGCGACTTCTTCGGCCGAAACGGCGTCCGGGTCGACACGCAACCAGATGCTGGTGGCACCGCGCTCGAGGTCCTGCTTGATGGCCTCGCGGGTGACCGCGATGTCCGGGTCCTCGTGCAGTGTGCGCACGTCCCAGGCATCCATGTCGCCGGTACGGATGGTGGTTCCGCGGGTGAAGGGCACCGATGCGGGGGCACCGAGCTCACCGACTGCATCGTCCTTGGTGTAGATGGGTTCGATGACCAGGCCATCGACGGTCTTGGTGCGCAACCGGTCAATCGCCTGCTCTGCGCTCAGCAGCTTGTCCTCCGGACGTCCTCTGTTCAGTACCTTGGCGACTTCATCGGCCCACATGTCCATGGTGGGGGAATCAAAGTCACCGGCGAGAACGAGGTCTTCGGGGCTGTTGCCCACGACATCCGTTGACGCGCCTGCTGGTGGAGTAGGTGTCGTCATCGGTTCACTCCTCCCAGTGTGAAGTGGCCCGGCGAGACCGTCTTGGTCTCCCCTGGGCCAGGTTTATTTTGCGAAATACCCGGACAACTGATTGGCCGTCCGGACGCGAGGTTGGCAGGTGCCGACTCAGCCATCGGCCACAAGGCTGAGCGGGCAGGATGGTCGACCATCCAAGCCCGCTCAGCATACCAAGCAGCGCAGTGGGCCTGCCGGGCGTGCCAGATCAGAACAGTGCTGACTGGCGTTTGGGTTACTTGGCGGCCTCGATGGTGATGTTGTTCAGCTTCTCCTGCGCCTTGGTCAGGCCGGCGCAGAACTCGCCACCGAAACCGAGGGCGCTGGCAGTGGCGAGCGCCTCGTGGATACCGTCGCCCACCATCGCCGGAACGCTGAGCTCAGCGGCCAGGCGGTTGTAGTAGCGCACGTCCTTGCGGGCGTTGTCGAGCTGGAACTCCAGGGTGTCGAACTTGCCCTCGAGCGAGTTGCCCATGATCTTCAGCGGGCCACCGGTAGCGAAACCGCCACCCGACATGACCTCGATCAGCTTGGCCGGGTCGACCCCGGCCTTGACGGCCACCGCGAAGCCCTCGGCCAGCATGGTCAGTGCCGACTGGAAGACAGTGTTGTTGATCAGCTTGATGATGTGACCAGAGCCGACATCGCCGCAGCGGTAGATGTTCTCGGCGAAGGTCTTGAGCACCGGCTCGATCTCGGCGAACAGTTCGTCGTCGGCACCGACCAGAGTGTTTACGATGCCGGCCTCGGCCTCGGCCGGGCCGCGAGTCAGCGGGATGTCGGCGAAGCGGGCGCCCTTGCTGGCAGCCAGCTCGGCCAGGTGCAGGGTGGTGGAGGCCTCCGAGGTCGAGGCGTCCATGATGATCAGTCCGGGCTTCGGATCGGTCAGGATCTCGGTGGCCACCTGCTCGACGTCAGCCGCCGAGGTGATACAGATAACGATGATGTCGCTGATACGACCGAGCTCAACATTGTCGGTGGCCCGGGTCGCACCCAGTTCGTCGAGGCCCTCAGGTACGCGCTGGCGCATGGTGTAGGCAAGCGGATAGCCCTTCAGCAGGATGTTCTTGGCCAGCCCATGGCCCATCAGGCCAGTAGCTCCCACGAAGCCGATCTGCTTGGTCTGAGTCACGTTCTTCCTCTCGATTTTCCTTATGGTCTCGGGGTCCATCCTGCCAGTCAGACCTCCGAAAGGCCCCATCGCTGCCTCGCGCTTGCCAAGCCGCGATCACGGCGTGCCAAGCGGCCCACAACCCGCGAATGCGGTTGGCAAGCGGCTATGAACGTGCCGGGAGAAAATATGAGAACTCTCTCATCGTTGTTTAACGCTGCTCTGGTTGCCAGCGGCTGAACTGGCCACATGAACGACTCGGCGGTGACACAGCGGCCACATCTCGGCCAGACTGCCGCTATGAGGGACACCCCGGAGCCCGGCCGGAGGAATATCCGCAGCCGGATCGCGATCACGGTCATCGTGCTGATCGGGCTTGCCCTGGCACTGGTGGGTGTCACCCTGTGGACGGTCGAGCGGGCAACCACCGAGACCCAGATCGAGGCCGACCTGTGGCGGGCGGTCGAAGAATTCGACACCCTGGCCCGGTACGGGGTCGACCCTGCCACGGGGCGTCCCTTCGAGGATCCGGCCGGGCTGCTGCTGGTCGCGCTGCAACGCACCGCGCTCGGGCCGACCGAGGGTGAGCTGGGTGTCGTCGATGGCAAGCTTCGCTGGACGGCGCCCGAAGGCGTGCAGTTGCGTCCCGAACTGGACGACGAACTGATGGCCGAACTGCTGCCCATGGCCGAACTCGAC
>JBMNPP010000155.1:0-6662 GCA_050943675.1 Brooklawnia sp. | reverse complement strand
GGTCGCGGTGTACGCGCTGGTGATCGTCGCCATCGGGCTGCTCAACAGCGCGGTCTGGGTCCTCGGTGTGGCAGCGCTCGCCAGCCACACCCTCGGCCGCCGGACGGCCTGGGTGCGCCGTTGGGTTGTCGGCTCGCTCTACCTGGTGCTGGCCGTGGTCGCCGCCGTCGCCAACCTCGGATGAACCACTCAGACCAGCCCCTTGTCGGCCAGCCAGTCGGCGGCGATCTCGGCGGAATTCAACTGCTCGGTGACTGAGCGGTCATTGAGCTCGATGAGGTCGGTCATGCTCAGGGCGGCACTCACCTGGTCGATGATCGCTGCGGCAGCCTCATCGACGGCATCGGAGGCGATCGGCACCACATTCTGCGGCAGGATCAGGGCCTCGGGATCTTCCAGACTGATCAGGTCGTTGGCCTTGATCGCGGGGCTGGCGGTGTAGATATTCGCCACCTGCACCTGCCCGTCCACCAGCGCCTTGATGGTCAGCGCCGAACCGGAGTCCTCGATCGGGGTCAGCTCTGCCTCGACACCGTAGACGCTCAGCAGACCGGGGATACCGTAGGGGCGGGTCTCCATTTCTGAATTGGCACCCAGCTGGACCGGCTGTGGAAGATTCGCCAGGTCACCGATCGTGGTCAGGTCGTATTCCTCGGCGGTGGCCCGGGTGACGGTGTATGAATCCTGGTCGGTCGCCTCAGCGGCCTGCAGCGGACGCAGCCCGGCAGGCAGCACCTCTGCCAGCGCAGCGACGATCTCGTCAGCCGGGGCTGCGGTGGCCTCCGGGTCGTAGTACTGCAACAGGTTGCCGCTGTACTCGGGGATCAGGTCGATGGCACCCGACTCGAGTTCGGGCAGGTAAACCTCACGCTGCCCGATCTGGTATTCGCGGGTGATCTGGTACCCCTCGGCCTCGAGCGCCTGCGCGTACAGTTCGGCGATGATCTCGTTGGAGTAGTACTGCTGCGAACCGATCACCAACTCGGTGGCAGTGGCGGGCGAGCCAGTGGTCTCATCAGTCCCAACAGGGTCATCGCTCGCGCAGGCCGCCAGCCCGAGCGCCAGCACAGCGGTAATTGCCAGGGTGCGGAATTTCTTCATGGGGGTCGCCCTTCTGGTTGTTTGGTCCAACGGTACGTTGTCGAGCCGACATTTCTTTGAGCTACACCTGATGCACTTGTTTGTTCACGCTCGGCGGACGCGCCTGTGGGTGGTGCGGACCGCGATCTCGAACAGCACCTCACCGATCACCGCGATCGCCACCACTAGCAGGGATGCGGCCAGCATCTGCGGGTAGTCCTGGGTCTTGAGCCCCAGAAAGAGGAAGCGGCCAAGGCCCCCGCCGCCGACATAGGCGACCAGTGTGGCGGTGGCGACCACCTGCAGGGTGGCCGAGCGCAGGCCGCCCAGCAGTTGCGGCAGGCCCAGCGGGATCTCCACCTTGCCCAGTACCTGCCACTCGCTCATGCCGATGGCGCGGGCCGCGTCGACGGTGGCCGGATCGATGGCCTCAACACCGGCATAGGCGCCGGCCAGGATCGATGGGATCGCCAGGATCGAAAGCGCAACCAGGGGAGCGAACACCCCGACCCCGGTCAGCAGGGCGATCAGTGTCAGCACCCCCAGCGTCGGCAACGCCCTGGCCGCACCGGTGGCTCCCACCACCAGTTCGCGGCCGCGTCCGGTGTGCCCGATCCAGTAGCCCAGTGGGATACCCACCACGGCTGCTGCACCGGTGGCGATCAGGGTGTAGGCGATGTGTTCCAGTGAGCGGGCGCCGATGCCACCGGCCCCACCGTGGTTGGCCGGATCGGTGAGCCAGGCGAACGCCTGAACGAGGAAGTTCATGTCGCCGCCAGCGCTGCCCGACGCGTCCAGGGCAGCAGCAGCCAGCCCAGGCCGACCAGGGCCCGGTCGATGACGATCGCCAGCAGGACAGTGCCGATGATGCCGACCAGCACCTCGGCCAGGATGCCGCGCTGGAATCCGTCGGTGAACAGCATGCCCAGGCTGTGTACCCCCAGCACCGCGCTGACTGTAACCAGCGCCACGGTGCTGACCGCCACCACCCGCAGACCAGCCAGCAGCCCAGGCCCGGCCAGCGGCAACTCGACGGTCAGCATGCGCCTGATGGGGGAGTAGCCCATCGCGGTGGCTGCGGTGACGACGTCCTTGCCGACCCCTTCAAGCGAATCGACGACCGACCCGACCATCAAGGCAATGCCGTACAGGGTGAGGGCGATCACCACATTGGCCTGCGACCTCACGTTGGTGCCGATCAGCAGCGGCAGGACGATGAGCAGCGGCAGTGAGGGCAGCGCGTAGATAAGTGATGACCCGGCCACGACCGGGAAGCGCGCCCAGCGGTAGCGGTGGGCCAGCCAGCCCAGCGGCAGTGAGCAGATGAAGGCCAGCACGATCGCCGGCACTGCGAGCGCCAGGTGCGACCACAGCGCCGACCAGACAGTGGCCCAGTTACTCAACAGCCAGGTCACGGTGCCGACCCATCGAGCCGACCGACAGGGCGGCCCTCGGCGTCCACCACCAGGCTGATGCCATTGACCTGCGCCAGGCGCAGGCCACGATCAGCATTGAGGCCCAGGAAGGAGGCCACGAAATCGTCGGCAGGGTGGGCGACCAGTTGCGCGCCGGTGCCCTGCTGGGCGATCCGTCCCTGCGAGGCGAGGATCACGATGTGGTCACCCAGGCTGAGTGCCTCCGAAGTGTCGTGGGTGACGAACAGGATGGTGGCACCCAACTGCCGCTGCAGGGCGCGCAACTCTTGCTGCAGGTCGGCCCGGACGATCGGGTCGACCGCGCCGAAGGGCTCGTCCATCAACAGCAACCTGGGGCTCGCGGCCAGCGCACGGGCCACCCCCACCCGCTGCCGCTGCCCACCCGACAGCTCACTGGGATAGCGATCGCCGAGCGAGCGATCAAGCCCGACCATGTCCATCAGTTCGTTGGCTCGCTGGTGCACCTCCTGGCGTGGGGTGCGGTTCAGTGCGGGCACGGTGCCAACATTGTCGATGACTTTCCGGTGCGGCAGCAGGCCGGATTCCTGCATGACGTAGCCGATCCGGCGGCGCAGGCCGACTGCTTCCAGGGCCGCCACGTCGTCGCCGTCAATCAATACCCGGCCACTGGTCGGGTTGACCATCCGGTTCACGCAGCGCAGCAGGGTGGTCTTTCCCGAACCGGACGAGCCCACCAGCACGGTGATGCGTCCCGGCTCGACGTCCAGGCTGAAATCGTTCACGGCGACAGTGGGGGCACCCGTGCGTGCCGGGTACTCCTTGCTGACGTTCTCGAACCGGACGCTCGGGGCGACTCGGTCCGGTTGCGTTGCGCTGGCAGGAGCCATGCATTCACCCTACTTGGGCCAGGCTGGCCTGACGTCTTGCTCTGGGGCATGGCTACGGTTCGCGGTTGGACGCTTCACTCAGCTTGAGGGCGCCCACCGGGCGGACGTACCGGCCCGGGAATAGCGAGCTGTCGGCGCACCTCAGCCAGTGGCAGGTCGTGCTCGCGGGCGATTCGCGCCAGGTCGTCGTACTCGGCCTTCTCATGCCACTCGCGTCCGGTGAATGAGCGCTTCATGCGTACCGGCCCGAACCGGGTCTCGGCAACCAATAGTTCACGGCTCAGGACGTACCGCCCGACCAGTTCGCGTCGGATGCCAAGTGTGCTGGTGTGCCGGAAGATCTGGCCTGCCAGGTCGTCGGCCAGTTCGGGTGCGCACAGGCAGGTGAGTAGTACTGCGGGGCGGCCCTTCTTCATGGTGATCGCAGTTGTGTATGCGTCCAGGGCACCTGCCGCGAGCAGCTCCTCAACCGCGAAGGCGATCTCTTCCCCGGTCATGTCATCCAGGCTGGTTGAGAGCTGCACGATCTGGTCGGTCTCGCCGACTGTCGGGGTGGCGATCCCAAGTATCGAGCGCACCACATTTGCCGCCTCGAACTCCTTGCTGCCCACGCCGTGCCCGATCCGGTCGATCGTGAAAGCCGGCAGCGCGGGGACGAACTCGGTCACGAAGTGCTTCAGCAGCGCCGCGCCGGTGGGTGTGCACAACTCAGCGCGGATCGGCCCACCAACTATCGGGATGCCACGCAGCAGTTCGGCTGTGGCCGGGGCGGGCACGGGCAGTACACCGTGGGCGCTGCGTACCTGTCCGGAGCCGACCGTCACCGGTGAGCACAGCACCCGGCCCGGTGCCAGGCGGTGCATCAGCAGGCAGACTGCGACGATGTCAGCGATTGCGTCCAGTGTGCCGACCTCATGGAAGTGGATCAGGTCTGTAGTGGTGCCATGCACCTTGGTCTCGGCCTCGGCCAACAACTGGTAGACGGCCAATGCGTCAGCTATCACGGGGCCGGGCAGCGGCAGGGATTCGATGATGCCGTGCACGTCGGTCAGCCGGTGGTGGGTGTGTTGGTGGTCGTGGCTGTGTTCGGGCTGGCCGTCGACGTTCACCAGGAATCGGGTGCCAGTGATGCCGGCGCGTGCCTCGACCGCGGTGCTGATCTGCACCCCGGGCAGGCGGAGGGAGTTCATGGTTGTCAGGACTCCGTCTGGGTCGGCGTCCAGTTCGAGGAGTGCGGCGGCGAGCATGTCGCCGGCTGCGCCCATCGCGGTGTCCAGGTAGAGGGTGGGCATTTACTGGTCTCCGATCCGGTTGATTATGGACGCCAGGTAGCCGGCGCCGAAGCCGTTGTCGATATTGACCACGCTGACCCCGGATGCGCAGGAATTGAGCATCGAGAGCAGGGCCGCGACACCGCCGAACGATGCCCCGTAACCAACACTGGTGGGCACCGCTATCACCGGGCATGACACCAGTCCGCCGATCACACTGGCCAGGGCCCCCTCCATGCCTGCGATGGCGACCACGACTCGGGCCGACATGAGAGGTTCAGCGTGTGCCAGCAGCCGGTGCACCCCGGCCACTCCGACGTCGTAGAGCCGATGCACCTGGTTGCCGAGCGCTTCGGCCACCAGCGCGGCCTCTTCGGCGACCGGTTGGTCGCTGGTGCCGCCGGTGGCGACCACGATCGTCCCGCTGCCTGACGGTTCGGGGAAGTCACCGATCACGCCGAGGCGGGCCGCCTCGAAATACTGCAGCCCAAGAGCCGGGTCGAGCCCGGCAGCGACCTGGGCGTCCAGCCGGGTAATGATGATGGGGCGTTGGCCGTGCTCATGCAGCCGCCTGGCGATGCCCTCAACCTGTTCGAGGCTCTTTCCGGCGCCGAAGACCACTTCGGGGACGCCCTGCCGCAGGCCGCGATGGTGGTCGAGCTTGGCGTAGCCGAGGTCCTCGAACGGGGCCATCCGCAGTGCGGCCACCGCCTCGTCCACTGATCGATTGCCGTCGGCGACGTCGGTGAGCAGCGTGCGCACCTGCTGGGTGTCCATCAGTCAACGTCCCTCCAGATCGAGCAGCACGCCATCGAACCAGGGCGCAAGTGCGGCCCGGATCTCATCGGCCCGGGCGGCTGCCTCGGTCAGTGCCCCAGTAGGCAACTGCAGCCGGGCCAGATCGCCGAACACCCGAACCCGCAGATCACTGAACCCCATAGCGAACAACACCTGCTCGGCACCTTCGACCCGGCCCAGTAGCTCGCTGGTGATCCTTCGCCCGGTCGGGATGCGGGTGGCCAGGCATGAATAGGAGGGTTTGCCCCCGGTGAACAGGCCGGCAGCCCGCGACAGCTCGCGGATCTCGGCCTTGGTCAGGCCTGCCTCACGCAGCGGTGAGCGCACCTGCAGCTCGGCCAGCGCAACCATGCCCGGGCGATCACCGGCATCGTCGGAGGCATTCGATCCGTCGATCACCAACGGCAGCCCGGCATCGGCGGCGAGCCTGAGGATCGTGCCAAAGATCTCGGCCTTGCAGTGGTAGCAACGGTCAGCAGGGTTGGCGGCCACCATCGGGTGGCTGAGGATGTCGACTGGCACTACCTGCGCCGGTACCCCGACATGGTCGGCCAACCGCAGCGCATCGTCTGCCTCGAATTGCGGTACGAACGCGGAACGTACGAAGTAGGGCACGAGCTCGGCCCCGGCGTGCTTCCCCGCCCACAGCAGGTAGGACGAATCAACCCCGCCCGAGAACCCCAGACCAACCCGCGGATTGGCGTGGAAGAACTCACGCAGACGCGCGACCTTGCTAGCCAGTGCGGTCATGCGTATCCCCTTTGACGTCATCCCCGAAGCCAAATGTAACTTACATGAAGACTTCGTTGGTGGGAAAATGAGGGCATGCCGAAGAAATGCTTTTGGGCTACGACCTCCATCGAAGGTCATAGCCCAAAAGGGAATGGAACCGGCTGGGGCTCATTGGCCCCAACCAGGCGACGGCAACTGGCAGACCGGTTCCCAGGTCATGCGGCCGGGCTTTCAGCTGCGGCGACGCAGCCGGTCCAGGGCGTCCGGGTCGTGCTCGTGCCCGGCGGCGGCCATCTTCTGGTCGAAGGTGGCTACGCCCGCAGCCAGCGGTGTGTCGGGCAGGAAGACCGTATAGATATTGGTGACGATGATCTCGGCGCCGCGATCAAGGCAGGCGGCTGCCAGTTCGTAGTCGATGCCGCCGTCGATCTGGATCAGGGGGTCGGCACCCACCTGCCCGCACAGGCCAACCAATTGGTCGAGTCGTTCCAGGGAAC
>JBMNPP010000154.1:0-6687 GCA_050943675.1 Brooklawnia sp. | reverse complement strand
CTTCTACGCCAGCCCGGAACTATCCCCCGACGGCCAATTCGCATTCGTTGAATGGAATCACCCGGCAATGCCCTGGGATTCCAGCCTGCTCAAAGTCGGGCGCCTGCAATTCGAGGACGGCCCCGCACTGACCGACATCCAGACCATCGCCGGTATCGAGCACGCTGGCCTGGACGGTGTGGCGGTGCAGCACCCCCGCTGGGGCAGCGACGGATCGCTGGTGTTCACCTCTGACGCAAGTGGCCACCACCTGCTCTGTGCCTGGAGCAACGGGCAAACCCGGCGCCTGCACTCCGATTCAGCAGACTTCGACCTGCCCAAGTGGGTACTCGGCAACCACGCCCATGCCGAACTCGACGCAGATCACATCCTCGGCTGGAGCCTCACCGAGGGGCAGGGCCAACTGGTCGTCGTCTCGACAACCGGAGAGCCCACCCGGCGACTGGCGGGGGTATCGATGGTCGACTCGTTGTGCGCCTGCCTTGGGCAGGGATACGCGATAGTCGACCGCCCAGCGCACCCCCGGGCCCTGGTCCGGGTGCCCGTTGGGGGCAAACTCCACGTCGTGCGACAGCTTGGCGCTGAACCCGAGCACGAATACGTCTCCGTCGCCCGGTCGCTGCTGTTCGATGGACGCCACGGCCCGGTCCAGGCCTGGTACTACCCACCGACCAACCCGGAGTTCAAGAGCCCGCCAGCGGTCCGCCCGCCCCTGCTGGTGCGAGTCCACGGCGGGCCCACCGCAATCGCCACCAACGGCTACGACCCGGTGGTGCAGTTCTGGACCACCCGCGGCTTCGCCGTCCTCGACGTCAACTATTCCGGATCATCCGGTTTCGGCAGGCGCTGGCGCAATCGGTTGCGTGGCCTGTGGGGAGTGGCCGAAGTGGACGACTGCGTCGATGCCGCCGAAGCAGCCATCGATGCTGGACTCGCCGACCCGGGACGCATCGCCATCTCCGGCGGCAGCGCAGGCGGATTCACCGCACTGCGTGCGCTCACCACCAGCAAGCGGTTCGCAGCCGGCATCACCCGCTACGGCGTCACTGACCTGGTGGCCCTGCTGGACACCCACAAATTCGAATCACGCTACATGGAGTCGCTGGTTGGGCCCTACCCCAAGGACGAGCGGATCTACCGCACTCGCTCCCCCATCAACAACCTCGACAAGCTCGCCAACCCGATCCTGATCCTGCAGGGCAGTGCAGACCCGGTCGTGCCGCTGGCCCAGTCAGAAGCACTGGCCCAGGCCGCACGCGACCGGAAACTGCCGATGGCCTTCCTGGTATTCGAAGGCGAAGGGCACGGTTTCCGAAAAGCGGACACCCGCGAGCGAGCACTGGCCGCAGAGCTGAGCTTCCTCGCCCAGATGTTCGGGTTCACCCCTGCAGACGAGCTGCCGGCCCTTGAGATCGAGAACCTGCCGGCAGGCTGAGGACCCCTTGGGATCTGGGAAGCGCGCAGATCCTCCGGGTCACTGGTGCTGGCTGCCTCCCCGACGGACCGCTGACAACTGCTGACGAAGATCGTCCAATTCGGAGGCCAGATCGAGACCGCTTGCCTCCCACGGGGTGAGCTGATCACCGAGGGCCTTGACGACCTCACGGGTGCCTGCTTCACCCAGCAGCTCCTCGATCTCGACTGTGGTGGCCCTACGCAGCTCGTCCACGCTCACATCGGCCTGCTGGCCGAGTTCGAGCAGAGCCTTCCTGCGCTCGATGGCCTCCTGCCAGCGCCGCCCCATTTCGTCTGCGACACGGTCGCGGTCGTTGATTGACAGATCATGGGAGCCAAGACTGGCAACCGTTGCCGCAGTGGCAAGCGCGCGAGCCTCACTGATGTCATCTGCATCCTTGGCTGACAGGTAGGCCTCCACAGCCTTCATGAAGGGCTCCTCGAGCGCCGGGATACCCCGCCATGCCGCACCGATGTCGTCGAAGGCGCGGACGCGCAGCAGCATGTAGCTCCAGGCCTCCATGCTGCCCGGGGTGCCAGACCTGGTGTCATCGCGGTAGACGACCAGCCGGTCATTGCGAACCCCCAGCCGATTGAAGTCGACTGATTCACCGGCCTTGCGCTGGATCGCCAGGTAGTAGCCGTCGCGCCGGATATCGCGCTCTCCCAGCCCCAGGTAGATGCCGATCAGGCCCCTGGTCTTGTCCCCGCCCAGTAGTGCCGTGATGCCTTCGGCCAGGGCGGTGGCAGTCTTCGTCACTGTCGACAGGTGCGGCACCTTCACCAGTTCCGAAAGCTTGCCGAGAAATCCGGTGACTGCCGTCAGGTCGCTGCGGCCCGGCAGGGTGAGCAGGCCAGCCAGAATTTCCACGTCGCCCTGATTGAACGGCACCAGACCCGTCAGGTCGATATTGCTCTGCTCAAGGTGCCGGAACTCGGAATCACCCAAGGGGGTCAGCGATTCGGGACCAACCGTCGTTGAGATGGGGACCGATTCGCTGGCGACCCGGAAGCGGACCATTGATTGCACCACCGGTTCCTGGTCCCTGAACCTGTCCTTGCTGTAACGGATCGAACTGTCGATCAGCCGGACCTCGACATAGCACTGCCCATGCCGCACCTCACCGGGCTCGTCGCTGCCCGGGAGCCAGCCGGCGTCCATGCCTTCGCCGCCCTCATCACGGAAGCGTTTGGTCAACCATTCCCAGAAACCTGACATGACAACCCCCTTGAGCAGTATTTGGGAATTGGAAGGTTACCCATGTGCATGGGTTCACGACTAGATGCTGCGGTACAGATATTTCGTTCCGCTGATAACCCTTTCGGGTACCGGTGGCGATGAACCAGCAAGAACCCGGGCACGCAAAAACCGGGGAGAACCTGCAGCAAGGAGCGCAATACTCTTCGCGACAGTTCTCCCCGGTTTGCTGGGACAATTTCCTAGATGAGTCCCATCACCCCGGGCAACCAGAGACTGAGTTGCGGAATGAAGACCACCGCAAACAGCAATCCGGTCAAGGTCAGGAAGAACGGAATCAGCTTGACGATAACGCTCTCCAACCTCGCCTTGGCCACTTGGGCACCGACGAATAGCACTGGTGCCGATGGTGGCGAAATGACCGCCAGCGACAGGTTGAACACCAGCATGATGCCGAAGTGCACCGGGTGCACCCCATAGCTCTGGGCCAGCGGCAGGAAGATCGGCGTGAAGATCAGGATCGCCGGCGTCGAGTCGAGCGGGATACCGATGATCAGCAGCACCACCATCATGATCAGCAGCACCACCACCTTTGAATCGGTCCAACCGAACAGCGATTCAGCAATCAGCGTCGGAATCTTGGTGTAGCTCATCACATACGACATGATGTTCGACACCCCGATCAGGAACATCACAATGGACGCAGTGCGCGCCGCCTCGAGCATGATTCGCGGCAATTCGCGAATACGCAGCTCACGGTAAATCATCCCGAGCATCGCCGAATAGAGTACGGCAGTCACTGCCGCCTCGGTTGGCGTGAAGTAGCCGAAGATGATGCCACCGATAACGATGACCAGCATCAGCAGCGACGGGAACGCCTGGATGAAGGCATGCACAAAATCGGAGAACTTCGCCAGTTGCGACGACTTCAACTCAGGATGCCGACGCGCATAGAAATAGACCACAACCATGCAGGCCGCGCCCCACAGCAGCCCAGGAATATACCCCGCCATGAACAGTGCACCAATTGAGGTGCCCCCCGAGGCCAGCGCGTAAATGATCAGCAGGTTCGATGGTGGAATCAGGAACCCACACGGCGCCGAGGCCACGTTCGCTGCAGCCGAGAAGGCCGGATCGTACCCGTCCTCACGCTGCATCGGTGCCATCGTCGAACCGACAGCAGCCGCAGTGGCCACTGCCGAACCACTCACCGACGAGAACAGGACGTTGGCGAACACACTGGTCTGGGCAAGCGGGGCCGGCGCCCAGCCGACCATCACCTTGGCCAGGTTCACCAGCCTGCGCGCAATACCCCCGTTGTTCATCAATACGCCAGCCAGCACGAAGAACGGAATTGCCAGCAGCGCAAACGAGTTCATACCCGCAATCGAGCGTTGAGCCGAGAATTGCAGGCCATTCAGCGATCCGAGGATCAACACCATGCAAATGGCTGAAGGCAACGCGATACTGATGCTGACCGATACCCCGGTGAGCATCAGCAGCACCATGCCGCCGATCAGGATTGTTGAGACAAGAGCAACGTCTGTCATATCTCGACCATCGTTTCCGGATCTTCCTCGAAGAAGCCCTTGTAGCGGCCGAGCAGATTCGCGACCAAGTGACTGAGCGAGAAGTACGTCATGAACACACCGCAGATCGGCACGATCAGGTACAGCTGGCCCTGGCTGAACGGCAGCACCGGATTGCGCTGCCCCATCGCTGCCGTCGCATTGATCCACCCGCCAACGACCAGCGCACCGAATGAGAACACCACCAGACAGACCTGCACGAACAGGTCGAACCACCGGTGGGTGACCTCGGGCAGCCGCTGGACGAAGAAGTCGATCGCGACGTCAGTCCGTTCGGACACGGCGATAGTGATGCCCACCATGCTGAGCCAGACCAGGCAGTACCTGGCCGCCTCCTCCGACCAAGAGGACGGGTGGTGCATCACCAGTCGCGTGAAGACCTGCCAGGTCACCACCGCCACCAGTGCGCTGAACAGGATCACGCAGGCCACCCTCAACGCGCGGGTGAGCGCGCTGTCAAAGCGCGCCCACCCGCGTATCTGAGTACTGGAATCGTGAGGCATTATGCCGCGGCGACGATTGCTTCGTAGAGGGTACGGGCGCTATCGGTGGTCAGGTAGCTTTCCCGAACCGGTGCCAGCAGTTCCTTGAAGGCGTCCTGGTCGACGTCGGTGTTGAACGTCGCGCCGACGTCCTTGGACTTGACGATGGACTCTTCGATCTTCTCGGCATACAGCGAGTACTCGTAGGCAACAGCCTCGTCCAGCAGCGTCTGGAACGTTTCACGATCCTCTTCGCTCATCGCCTCGAGCACGGCCGGGTTGATGATGAGGATGTCGGGGATGATCTGGTGCTGGGTGTAGTTGTAGAACTGCGCAACCTCGGAGTGACCCATGTCGGCGTAGGGCACCTCGTTGTTCTCGGCACCGTCGATGACACCGGACTGGATTGCGGTGTAGACCTCACCGAAGGCCATCGGGGTGCCGGAGCCACCCATGGCGTTGATGATGTCGATACCCAACTGCGAGCCAGGGACGCGCAGCTTCAGGCCAGCCATGTCGGCCGGCTCTTTGATCTCCTTGGTGGTGTACAGGTTGCGCTGGCCGGCGTAGAAGGTCCGCAGCACCTGGATGCCATCGGCAGAGGTCGAGGAGTACAGATCGCCGACGACGTCCATGTCGTTGAGTGCCGACATCATGTGGTCGGAGGACTCATACATGTAGGGCAGGCTCAACACTGCGTAGTCAGGGTTGAAGTTCTCCATCAGGCTGCCGATGATGAACGCCATCTCGACGCTGCCGGCCTGCACCATCTCGATGGTCTCGGCCTGGGCACCGAGCAGTTCGTCGGTGTACAGGTCGATGGAATAGCGGCCATCGGTGGCCTCTTCCAGGTCTTCGCCGAACTTCTCGATGGCGACCGCCTGCGGGTGGGTGGCGTCCTGGTTGAACGCAACCTTCAGGGCCAGCGATTCCACTGCTGCATCGCTGGTACCACCGCTGCTGTCAGCGCCGCTGTCACCGCTTGAGCAAGCAGTGAGCAAAGCACCAGCCAAGAGAGTGCCGGCGAGCAGCGCACCCTTGATCTTCTTCATGCGACTATGGCTGTTCAGGGCCATGCCGACCTCCTCGTCGTAGATTGCATTTGCAGCTGCAATGTCTGCAATTGCACCAATTGCTGAGGGAAGATTAGAGTAGATTTTTACGGCCTGTCAACCGTGGAACCGTTACCGCTAGTGAGCATGTCGTGGCGCACTGATAGCCTGCCAGTGCAGCACGATTTTGACAGAAGCAGACCCATGCAGGTTTCATGGGTTGCAGACGATTTCCCTAGCCAACGTTGACGAAAGTGGGACACGATGGCCTCCTCAGCTCGCCTCGTTGCGAAACGCGCAGGCGTATCGCTCTCGACGGTCTCGCGGGCATTCACCGACCCCGATAAGCTTGCCCCCACAACGCTTGCCAAGGTCCGCAGGGCCGCTGAGGCCGTTGAATACACCCCCGCCCGGGTGCGTCGGCGCCCAGCCTCGGTGACCAGGAACCCCACCATCGCCTTCATCACGCCCGACATTGCAAACCCATTCTTTGCTGCAATTGCAAAGGCTGCCCAGATGCGGGCCCAGAACCGCTCGTTCAACATGATCATCGCCAACACCAGCGAAGACATCGGGCAGGAGTCCGAGCTGCTGGCCGGCCTGCTGCCCAGCGTGCAAGGAGTCATGTCGTGCTCGAGCCGCTCATCTGACTCGCAGGTGATCCAGATGGCCGCCCGGATACCCATGGTGCTGATCAACCGGCAGGTCGACGAGATGCACTGGGTTGCAGTGGACGAGCGGGGCGCCATGCACCAGGTGGTGAACCACCTGCACGCCCTGGGCCACCGGCGCATCGCCTACGTCGGCGGGCCGGCGGCCTCACCATCAGAGATGCTGCGCTACGCGGCCCTGCAGCAGATCGACCAGGACAACGACGAGGTCGACATGGTATTCCTGGGCAATTCCCCGGC
>JBMNPP010000153.1:0-6692 GCA_050943675.1 Brooklawnia sp. | reverse complement strand
TCGGCGAGGACCCAGGCCTGCCCGAACCACAACCAGCCAATCCAACAAACAGTGCAAGCGCCAGCAGTGCGGACGCCACGCGGGAGCGACCAGACAAGTCGACCTCCTGAGGGTGGGATTCAAGACCGACAGGAGCAACTATGCCCCGACTAGGCACAATGCGCAATCCCGGGCTCGGGACCTGTGGATAACCCGGGAACCGGCACCGTTCAGGACCGCGGACGGTGCGGAGAAGACGCACCACCTGACCCGATACCGCCGAACACAAAACCTTCAGCTATGCAGGTGTCGCGCACTGACGCCCACGGACACCGCGAGACGCCTGCATAGCTGAGTGAATCAGGTCGGCTGTTTTGAGCAAGAACAGTGGCGGCCCCGCCGAGGGGGCCGCCACTGTCTCGCTGATACCCGGGGGTGGGCAGGCAGGCATCAGGCGGCGTGGGTCACCTCGGCGGTCACCTTGGTGCCCTCGTTCAGCACGTCCAGCACTGGGCAATACCGCTCCACGACGCTGGTCAGTTCCCGGTAGCGCTCGGGATCCTCCGGACCGGTGATGCTGGCCTCGACGTGGATGGACTGGAAGCCGGGGCGGACGTTGGCGTCCAGACCGAAGAACCCGCGCACGTCCAGGGTGCCGGTCAGGTTGATGTCGATGCTGTCGACCTCCAGTCCGAGCTTGGCGGCCCAGACCTGGTAGGAGATGACCTGGCAGGAACCGAGGGCTGCGAGCAGGTGCTCGACAGGGTTGGCGCCGTGGTCGTCGCCCCCGAGCGAGGCAGGCTCGTCGATGGTGAACTGGTGCCTGCCGGAATGCACCTGGACGCGGGTCGTGGTCCCCTGGACGAGACTCGCTCGCACAGTCGGCTCGATGACGCCAGCCGGCGGCGGGGTGTTGACCAGTGCTTCGTCGTTGGCGCGCAGGATCTCGGCGAGGCGCTCCAGGGCTGTGGTGGAGGACAGGGTCTGGGTCATGGCGATCAATCCGTTCTTTTGGTGCCCGGGCGGGCAGATATCGTGTTTGGGCAGCATTAATGCAACCCGGGGCGAAAATGAATGAAATGGCATCCAGAAATCCGCTGAATACCGATTTGGCGTCGGCAATACAGGCCGACTACTGTTTCAAATGGCAGCGTCCCAGCTTGCGGAACGTGGATTGCCCGTCTTGAACAAGAATACGGGCAGCTG
The DNA here is from genome assembly GCA_050943675.1 of Brooklawnia sp. Classification (GTDB taxonomy): domain Bacteria; phylum Actinomycetota; class Actinomycetes; order Propionibacteriales; family Propionibacteriaceae; genus Brooklawnia. The sequence continues at coordinate 5,507 of JBMNPP010000153.1, read as the reverse complement.
ACGAGAAGGTCGTCAAGCCGACATTCGACAACACATCATGGCGCGGGCAGCGGCAGTGGCAGCTCGTCCAGGGGTCAAGTAATTGATGTGCATGGTGCATGACCCTAGAGACAATTCGACGCCAAATCAATATCGGTGTCCACATTCTGGGAACACCAGAAAGCAGGGCGTGACATGAGCCGCAATTGACGGCCAGGGCCGGCAAGCCGGTGGGTCCATGACGCACTTGGGCTGCCTCATTAAAATTGGCTGATCGGCGTACTCAAGGCCGATTCAGGTTCGCATACCAACTCCATCCCCCTGGGAGGTCTCATGGTTTCGTCCCGCCTGACCCGCCGCACCATCCTTGGAGGATTCGGTGCACTCGCCCTCGGCAGCCTCGTCGGCTGCGGCCCCGGTTCACCCAGCCAGAACGGATCGAACAGCGGTGACTCCGATGAGGTCACCTACCAGTTGTCCTGGACGCACTCGGTGCAGTTCGGCGGCACCTACCTGGCCCGGGACCGTGGGCTGTTCGAAGAACTCGGCCTATCAGTGCGGTTGGCCGCCGGTGGTCCCAACGTGGCCGGTGATGCCAACACCGTCAGCGGGGCGGCACTGATGAACATCTCGGTCGCCGACGGGGTCGCCCGGTCGAACGCCGAAGGGGCCGACCTGGTCATCATCGGCGCCCAATACCAGAAGAGCCCCGCGACGATCCTCTCGCTGGCGGACGCACCCCTGAGGACACCGGAGGACCTGGCTGGCAGGAAGATCGGCGTCGCTGGCACCGACACCCCCGGCCTGAACGCCTTCCTGTCAATCAACGACCTGCTGGACCGAGTGGAGTTCGTGCCAAGCCAGTACGACCCGGCCGTGCTGACGGCAGGCCAAGTCGACGGGCTGTACTGCTTCTACAACGACCTGCCGGTTGCCCTGGCTGTGCAGGGCATCGAGGGCCACTCGATGCTGCTGGCCGACTTCGGTTACAACCCCATGAGCCAGACCTACGCGGTGCTGCGCTCCAGCCTCGCCGATGCGACCAGGCACGACCAGATCCTCCGGCTCGTGCGCGGCGATGCCCGCGGCTGGCAGCTCTACAAGGACGACCCGCAGGCCGCCGCTGAGCTCACCGTGGCCGCCTACCCCGACGCCGGGCTCGACCTGGACACCCAGCGTCGACAGGCCGAGGTACAACTCGACATCATGTTCTCGGACTTGACCGACGAATTCGGGTTCGGCTGGTTCACCGACGAGCAGGTGCAGGACAACCTCCGGCTGTTCGAAGTCCTGGGCATCGAGGGCGGCACCGAGCAGTTGTGGGATCGGTCGATCCTCGAAGAGGTGTACGCGGACGGGCCCACCGCGTGACACTCGCAGAGGCCACCCGGACGGCGCCCGAGGTCGTCTGCACCGCTGTCGCGAAGACGTTTGAGACGGCGACCGGCCCCCTGCTCGCGCTCGAACCGATTGACCTGGGGCTGAAGGCCGGATCAGTCACAGCGCTGGTGGGCCCATCCGGCTGCGGCAAGTCCACCCTGCTGAGGATCATCGCCGGGCTGGAAACCCCCGACCCCGGCGGGCAGGTGCGCATCGGCGGCGACGACCCGACGCAGGTACGCAAGCGGGGCGAACTGGCGATCGCCTTCCAGGACGCCGCCCTGCTGCCCTGGCGAACCACCGCGAGCAATGTGGCCCTGGCCCAGCGGCTGGCCGGCCAGCGCGTCGACCACGAGCGGGTTGCCGAACTGCTCAACCTGGTCGGACTGGCCGGGTTCGAGAAGGTCCGCCCCGCGCAACTTTCTGGCGGCATGCGGCAACGCGCCGCGATGGCCCGCTGCCTGATCACCCAACCGCGGCTCCTGCTGCTCGACGAGCCATTTGGCGCGGTTGACGAGTTGACCCGGCGGCGCCTGAACATCGAATTGCCGCCGCTCTGGTCGGCAAGGGTGACCACCACGCTGCTGGTCACCCATTCCATCGCCGAGGCGGTGCTGCTGGCTGACCGGGTGCTGGTGATGTCCCCGCGTCCCTGCGCCATCGTGGCCGACCTGCCGATCGATATCGGACGGCCCCGACAAATGGCCCACCGGCACACCCGCAGCTACGGCGAATTGGTGGACCGAATCGGGTATCTGCTTGGTGTGGACCAGAACCCGGACGCCGAGGCCTGACGATGGTGCTGCACAGCCAGCCCATCAGCCGGCCCAGCGCTCCGGTGCTGGATGCGCCGGCGACCACCCGCCCGGTGGGCCGGGCCGGGTCGACGGCCCGCGCGCGGGTCGTGCTCGGCTGGCTGCTGGTGATCGGGATTTGGGAGGTGGCCGGCCGGACGCTGCTGGCCGGGCGGCACCTGATCGGTGTCCCGTCGGCGATGGCGGTGAAACTGGTCGAGAACGCCGAGGTCTACGCTCGCGGCCTGTGGTTCACGACCCGGGAGGCGCTACTGGGTTACCTGATCGGCAACCTCGCGGCGATCGCGCTGGGCGTGCTGGTGATACTGCTGCCGGGCCTGGAACGCCTGGTGTTGCGGGCCGCACTGGTCGCCTATTGCCTGCCCCTGGTTGCGCTCGGGCCGCTGCTCCGTCTGGTTTACGGGTTCGGCGATGCCCCGCAGATCACGCTGGCTGCGATCGCGGTCTATTACCTGACCCTGGTGCCGCTGCTGGTCGGGCTGCGCGCACTCCCCCAGTCCTGGCTCGATCTGGTGGCCTCGTACGGCAGGGGACGCTGGGTCACGCTGACCACCGTCCGGGCGCGGGCCGGGCTGCCCTACCTGTTTGCGGGCCTGCAGGCATCGGTGCCGGCAGCATTCCTGGGTGCGCTGGTCGGTGAATTCACTGGCGCCGAGCGGGGGTTGGGCGTCCTGTCGATCCTGGCGCTGCGCAGCCTGGACACTGATGGGCTGTGGGCGCTGATGTTGCTCAGCACTGTCGTCTCGCTGATCGGCTACCTCGCTGTGGCCGCGCTGGGGCGACGGCTCACCCCGGAGGCGCCAGCGGTGTTACTCACCCCGCCGAGACCGGCGGCGACCCGTCCGGCCTGGCAGCGCTGGCTGCTCGGCTTTGCGGGCGTGCTCCTGGCCGGGGTGGTGGTGCTGGGCACCTGGGTCGGGTTGTTCAGGCTGCTGGGGCTCAACCCGTACTTCGCCAAACTGCCCTCCGATGTGTGGCGGTGGCTGGCCAGTTCACCGGATGCGGCCGTACACCGCAATGAACTGTGGACCGCGGTCGGCCAGACCGCAGCGGTCGCAGTGCCCGGCTACTTCGCCGGGCTGCTGCTGGGTGTGGGCCTGGCGGTCGGGTTCTCGCTATCCATCCGGCTGCGGCGCACGCTGACCCCGGTGGCTGTCGCGTTGCGCTGCGTGCCGATCATCGCCGTCGCGCCGCTGCTGGTCGCAGCCCTGGGACGCGGCCCCGTCGGAACGGCGACCGTCGTGGCGATCATGACCTTCTTCCCCACCCTGGTGTCGTGCCTGTATGGCCTGGGGCAACTTCCGGGCCAGGTGGCCGATGTGTTCTCGACCTACGCCACCCCGCCGGCACGGGTACTGCTGCTCGGCAGGGTGCCGGCGATGGCGCCCGCGTTCTTCGCTGCCGCCCGGATCGCGGCACCGACCGCGTTGCTTGGTGCGACCGTGGCCGAATGGCTGGCGACCGGTACCGGGCTGGGCAACATGATGGCGGTGGACGCAGCGACCAGCCGGTACACCTCGCTTTGGTCGACAGTCGTGGTGGTAACACTGATCGCCCTGACCGCCTACACCATGGTCGAGTTCGTCGAGCGGCGCGTTCTGGCTGTGGTGGCACCCGAGCAAACCGGCTGGTGAGCGTCGTCGGTCAACCAGTCAGCACGGACGCGATGATCGCCGCAGTCTGCTGCCAGGTCGGTACCCTGGTCCGCTGTTCAAGCGCGCGGTCACGCCACTGCTGCCGCAGTCGTGGGCTGGCCAACCAGCCGCGCAGGGCGGTCGTCAGCGCCGTCACATCAGTGGGCGGGAAGGACACACCGACAGCTTGTGCCTCGACCGCGCCGGTGCCGTCCGGCACGATTGACGGGATGCCCCTGGCCAGCGCTTCGCTGACCACCATCCCGTAGGTTTCAGCCTGCGAGGTGTGCACCAGCAGGTCGGTCTGCGCCCAGGTCGCCTCGAGCGCGGCGGAGTGCTGCGAACCCGGCATCTCGATGCGCCCGCCCAAACCGGCTTCCTCGATGCAGCCCCGCACTGCGCGGGTTACGGCTTCGTCCGTGTCCGGCCCAACAAACCTGGCGGTCCAATCCAGGTCACCCAACCGGGCCAGCGCCCGGGCGAACGTGAGCGGGTCCTTGAGGCGGCTCAACCGGCCCAACCAGAGCAGCATCGGCGGCGCGCCACGGGGCCAGGACCCGACCGCTGGTGGGGCTGGCTCAACACCGGGGACGGCAACGACCGCGTCCACGCGGTGGTACCGCAGCGCCACCTGGGCCGCAGCCCATGTGCTGGGGACGATGATCGCACTGGCTGCCCTGACCGCCGCCGCCTCAGTGGCTGCCAGCCGATTGCGGTCTGAGGTCGCTAGGGCTGGGTCGTCTGCCGGGAAGTAGTGCATCAGCATGGTGATCTGCCGGCCGTCCGCCACCGCTGCCGCGATGACCTCCGGTGCCGCGGCCGCGACGATATTGCCCACCAACCAGTGCTGTTCGGCGGTGAGCAGGCCGGCCAGTTGCTGCCGATCAGCCTCAGCTGCTAGCGGCCATGGCCCGGCGACGGGGTATTGCCTCACCTGGATGCCGAATCCACCCAACCGGGCGGCCAGTTCATCGTCGTACCGGTTGCCACCGCTGGGCAGGTCGCTGCGCCATCGCGCGAACCCGACCGGTCGCCTGTCCAAGCCGCTGGTGCTGCCCATGCGCAACCTCCGATATGGCCAATGATCCCGCCAGCACCCAAACGCCTCGATCGGGATGGAGGACAATAGGTTATGGACCCCATTCAGCCGCTGGCAGCAGAATCCCTTCGCACGCCGTGCACGCTGGAATCGGTGATGTTCACCACTACGGCGGACTTGGCCGACCTGGCCTCGGACACCGAGGTGCCCGGCCAGGACCGCGCACTGGAGGCTGTCGAATTCGGTGTCGGGTTACGGGCGCCCGGCTACAACGTGTTCGTCCTCGGGCCGCCCGGTATCGGCAAGCACACCCTGGTGCTCGACCACGTCACCACACGCGCTGCAGGCGAACCGGCTCCCGATGACTGGGTGTATGTGCAGAACTTCGCCCAGCAGCACCGACCCCGGGCACTGCGGTTGCCGCACGGCACCGGGGCAGGTTTCCGCACCGAGGTCCGCAATTTCAAGGAGGACGCCCGGGCCTCCATCGCAGCCCTGTTCGACAGTGAGGAATACCGAACGCGGGCCGAGCAGATCGATGCCGAGGTCAGCGAACAGCAACACAAGGCGTTCGAGGCACTCGGGGCGGACGCCGCCGAGCAGAACATCGCGCTCGTCCAGACCCCGATGGGTTTCTCGCTGGCGCCGGTCGCCGATGAA
>JBMNPP010000152.1:0-6692 GCA_050943675.1 Brooklawnia sp. | reverse complement strand
CAGGCTGGTTTCAAGGCAGTCGAATTTGCAGACCCGTACCCCGAAACCATCGACCAGGTGCGCCGCTGGCTGGCTGAGGCCGGGCTGGAACTATTGCTGATCAACTCCCCCATGGGTGAGCCCGGCACCCCCACTCGGTGGGGATCAGCGTGCCTGCCCGACCAGGACGCACAATTCCGGCGCGGGGTATTGCAGGCACTGGAATACGCCACTGGCCTGGGCGCACCCTTCGTGCATGTTCCGGGCGGCGCCGTCCCCGAGGGCAGCAGTCTTGTCGAGGGCCTGGCCCACTACGAAACCAACATCGCCTGGGCCGCTGAGCAGGCCGCTGCATGTGGTGTCCGCATTCTGTTGGAGGCCATCAACCGCCAGACAGCGCCGCGGTTCGTGGTGGATGGCCTGCCGACCACGGCTGAGGTGATCCAGAGCGTCGGGGGTGACCATGTGGGATTGCTCTTCGATGCCTTCCACGCGCAACTCACCGAACCCAACATGGTCGAAAGCTATCGGGCGCACGAGCACCTGACCCACTATGTACAGGTCGCCGACTCGCCCGGACGTCACGAGCCCGGCACCGGTTCGATGGATTTCGCCGGACTTTGGTCGACACTCAAGGCGAATGGTTATCAGGGGTGGATCGGTTGTGAATACCACCCGCAGGGCGCGACAGTCGAAGGACTGGGTTGGCTGCCGGCCGCTGCATCGTAGCCGCAGACGAAAGCACTTCCGGCGCTGAAATCGCAACTTCGGCAAGATTGCGTAAGCCACCGAAGATTCTCTTGCCCATGGAGCCGCAGGAATCGAAGAGTTCACGCGGATTTCGCAAACTTTTCCATCGGTCTTGTCTCACGGAGTGAGATTCAATTTGCGTTTTGACCACTGAAACACCGACAGTAGACGCAGTGACGCCGGCAACGGAGCCGCGCCCAACCTTGAACGGACGAGAGAGAGGCAGGCGGTCGATGAGCGCTCCGGCGTTGATCCTCCTCGCGCAGGGAACTGTGGACGCACGAGTGGAGCAGGTCTATCACGGCCTTCGCCACGAGATGCAGACCCAGCGACCAAACCTCTCGGTGCATCTTGCTTTCGCTGATGGTTGCCCCCCGACCGGCCCGCAGGTCGTCGGGACGTTGGCCAACCGCGGCGTCGAAGAGATGGTGCTGGTGCCGCTCGACCTGTCACGGGTGTGTGATCCGAACGAATCCATGGCCAGTGTGTTGTCGTCAGTGCGGCACCATCGGCCCGAAGTGAAGATCAACATGGCCCGCCCGCTGGGCCCGTCCATCGAAATGCTCAGCCTGCTCGACGTGCGGCTGCGCAACGCCCTGTCTGCCGTGCACGCCACTGAGCTTGATGGCCTGGTGCTGTCGGTGCCCACCTGGGGCGACACCCGCGGTGCCGGCCTGATCGCGCGGCGCGCCCGCCAGTGGGCAACCCACCACAAGTTGCCGGTCATGGTTGCTCACGGTGACGGCACCGGGCCGGACGTGGCCGCCGCGATCGCCAGCCTGCGCCAGATCGGGCGCCGCAGTATCGCGGTCGGTGCCATGTACCTGGCCCCCACCGAGGAATACCGCGCGCAGGCTGAATTGGCGATGCTCTCCGGCGCAATGACTGTAAGTGCGCCCGTGGGCCCCGATCCCCGGCTGTGTGAACTGGCGATGTCGCGCTACGCGTTCGCGGCCATGGAGATGCTCGATACCGAGGTTGACGAGACCCAGCAGAGCAAGGCGCTCTAGAGACTGAACGGCAACGGGCGGCCACCAACTTCGGTGGCCGCCCGTTCCTGTTTGGCTAGGCGTCGGCGGGGGCCTCGAGTTCCCGCAGGTCCACCCGGTCGAGCAGCTCAACCGTGACCCCGTTGGAATCGGTGAACTGCACCTGCTTGCCGGTGCCGACCTTCAGCGGCCAGGGCTCAACCGACGGATTGATGCCCTTCTGCGCCAGGCTCTCCACCGCAGCGTCGACGTTCTTCACCCGCAGTGCGAAGTGCGGGAACTGGCTGTCCATCGCCTGGCCCTCGTGCAGCAACTCCAGGACGTCATAGCCATAGTGCAGGTAGTCGATGACGAGGTTTCGCTCGGGGATCGGCCAGGTGATCAGGTTCTTCATGCCCAACCCCTCCTGGTAGAACCGACGGGCAGCGGCCAGGTCGTTGGCGTACATCGAGTAGTGGTCGAAGGCGACGATGTGTTCGTGCTCGACGGGTTTGGCCTTGCGCATCACGAGGTCGCGCTGGATGAGTTCGACGCTGGCGCCGTTCGGGTCGGTGACGTATGCCAGCCGGCCCTCCCCCGTCCCCGCAACGCGAGGCCGCTCAAGCTCACCGGCACCCATGCCCACCAGGCGCTCGTAATCGGCGTCGAGATCGTTGCTCAGGAACGCGATGTGATCGACACCAAACTTCTGGTCGGCGTTCGGGGTGCGTGGGGCGAGCAGTTCGATCATGCCGCCGGCGACCTGCAGGTAGACGATGTCGGTGTTCGTCTTCTCGTTCAATTTGTGGAAGACAACTTCAAAACCGAATCCGTCCCGGAAGAAATTCAATGCCTCCTCTAGGTCCCGCACAAAAATGCCGAAATGGTTTAGTTCGTGGATCATTCCAGTTCTCCTGTTTACAGTCTTGCGTTCTTGGCTCTAGATCTCGATACCGCGCAGGTTCTTGACGGCCCATTCATACGATTCCTTGAGGGATTGATATGCACTGGGAATGCTCGGTACGTCGACCTCGATCATGTAGTCGCCTGCATAGTCGTCGGGCATTGCCTTGACGACGCCGAGCAGGTCGACGATGCCCTTGCCCGGCTCAGCCCACAGGCGTTTGGTCTGGGCGGTCTCGCCATAGCTCAGTTCAACGGTTTCCTCGGTCTTCCCGAGGTGGTCGGGGAAGACATCCTTCAGGTGGATCGCACCCACGCGATCGGCGTAGTCCCTGACGAGGACCGCGGGATTCATGCCGCACCAGGCGAGGTGACCGGTGTCCGGTCCGAAGCCCAGCCGCTGTGGGCCAAGCGTGTCGAGTACTGACCTGAGTTCGTACTCGGTTTCGACCCAGCCACCGACATGGCCGTGCAGCATCGGCCGGATACCTTCAGCGTTGAGCGCGTCAGCCACGACGCCGATGTCCTCGATGACATTTTGCAGCCGGCCCTCGTCGAAGTTCGCCCCGACGGCAGGCTTGCTCAACCGCTCCGGCACGAAGATCGGGCAGAGCATGGTGGAATCCATTCCGAGTTCCCGCTGCTGGGCAGCGAACCGCTTTGCCCGTTCGACGTCCTCGGCGATCGGCAGGGTGCGGTCGAACGTCGAATTGTAGAGGCTGACGGCAGGCACGAGCCCGTAGCGGCCCAGCCACTCCAGGTACTCAGCCGTGCCCATCCCCTCAGGCACATCGGCCTTGACTGCCTTGAACCCGATCTCGGCCAGGTCCCTGAATGCTGGATCAAGGTTCTCGAAGGTCTTTGCTCCCTCGGCCGAGACCTTGCCTTTCAGCCAATATGGAATCGGATTTGCTGCAATGCGTGAGGCCACGCTATTCCTCCCATCATTCTTCGGAACCTTTGGCGGCTCCCCACTGTCCTGGTGGTTCATTGCGTCTCACCAAGCCCGGGTCCTCGACTGATGTTCCTTAAAGGACCACCGATGACCCGTTTCACTGGCTACTGGGCATCCGGCCCAAAACAACAATTACAAACCCATTGCGCCAATTCGGAACGCTGGGATGAACCGTAGTTGCCCATCCTCAGCAGACGGGACATGTTGCCGGTTGTTGTCAGCTGGGCAGCCAGTCAGCGTCCAGATCGGGAGGCCGCTACCGTTGCATGTCATGGACAGCGAGCGCCCGGACAGTGACAGTCCGCGGCCGACCATCTACGACGTCGCCCGGATTGCCGGGGTCGCTCCATCAACGGTTTCGCGCGCACTGGCCAGGCCGGGGCGGGTGAGCGCGGCGACCGCCGAACGGGTCCGCGCCGCCGCCGCCCAACTTGGCTACCGACGCGCCAACGTCGCTCCTGCACTGAACCACCTGAAGACCCGTCTGCTGGCGATGGTCGTGGCTGACATCGGCAACCCGGTCTTCGTCGACGTCTTCCGGGGGGCCGAGAAGACCGCCGAGTCGGCCGGCTACACCCTGCTGCTCTACGACACCCAGGAGTCCCAGGCGCGCGAACGCAGTGCTGTCGACACCTTCCTCCCGGCTGTCGAGGGGCTGGTCCTGGCCAGTCCCCGACTGTCGGATTCGGGTATCCGGGCGATCGCCAAGCAACGGCCAATCATGGTGCTGAACCGGATCGTCACCGGGGTGCCCAGCGTGCTGGCTGACGGGGCGGGTGGGGTTTGGCGGGCCGCTGAGCACTTGCGCGACCTGGGGCACCGCGAAATCACCTATATCGCTGGCCCTCCGGCGTCCTGGGCGGACGGCACCCGCTGGCGTGCGCTTGAAGATGCCGGGGCGGAACTCGACCTTCGGGTGCGTCGGGTGGGTCCGAACCCGCCCACGGTCGAGGGTGGGGTTCGGGCGACCAAGCGGTGGGCACAAAACCCGACCTCCGCAGTCATCGCGTCCAGCGACATCATGGCGATCGGCTTCGTGCGCGGGCTGCGCAGCCAGGGCGTCGACGTGCCGCAGGATGTGAGCGTCATCGGCTTCGACAATTCACGCATGGGGGCGTTGACTGAGCCCCCGCTCACTTCGGTCGCTTCACCGCTCACGCTTCAGGGCAAGATCGCGGTGCGCAACCTGCTGGCGATCATCGGCGGCGCCAAGAGCACCAAGCAGCCAGTGCTGTTACCGGTCAAACTCGTGGTGCGGGACTCCACCGCCGCAGCGAGTGGGGCCGACTGATCCTGGCTGGTCATCCATCCGGTCAGTACTTGCCTGGCTGCTGGGGCTCCGGCTCCTAGATCCGGGGCAGGGCCAACACCCGCGCCCGCTCTGCGTCCACATCGAAATCGGCTGACGGCCAGCCAAGTCCGAACTGCTCCATGCTTTCGAGCAGGATCTGCGCGATGGCCCAGTTGCGGTACCACTTGCGATCAGCCGGGACGACGTACCAGGGGGCCGCCTCGGTATTGCACCGGCCCAGTGCGATCGAATAGGCCGACATGTACTGGTTGTACTTCATCGCCACATCGACGTCACCCGGGTTGTACTTGTAGTACTTCTCGGGGTTCTCCAGCCGGGCCAGCAGCCGTTCACGTTGTTCGGCGCGCGAGACATTCAGGAAGCACTTGACCACCTTGATCCCCGAGGCGACCAACTCGGCCTCGAATTCGTTGATCGCGCCGTAGCGGCGTTCGATCTCTTCAGGTGGGGCCATCTGCTCGACACGCTGGATAAGAACGTCCTCGTAATGTGAGCGGTCGAAGATGCCGATCTTTCCGGGGCCGGGCAGGGCGCGCCGGATGCGCCACAAGAAGTCCTGTTCGCGCTCCTCGGACGTGGGTGCCTTGAACGACTTGATTTGCACACCCTGCGGGTCGACCATGCCGATCACGTGCCTGATCACCCCGCCCTTTCCAGAGGTATCCAGGCCCTGCAGGATCAGCAACAATGTCGGGGTGGTTTCGCGATGGGTGAGTCCGTCGGCATACATGCGTTCTTGCAGGTCGTCCAGTTCAGGCTCGAGATCTGCCTTCAACTCGGCAGCATCGTCCTTGTCGTACCCGTCGGGATATCCGGGGGTGGCTCGGGCATCGAAATCGGTCACGACGTCCACGGGACCAGTAGGACAGCGCAGGTGGTCAAGAATCGAACCTTGCTTCTTACTCATCATCTGGCCAGTATCCCCTGATCAACCCTTTTCCAAGGGTGGAGCGGAATATTCCTCATCGGGTTTGGTCTGTCGGCTCGGCTGCACCCGGGGAGGTTCGCCCGGCATTTTCGGGTACTCGGGGGGATAGGGCATTTCACCGGCACCCTGCTCAGCGAAGCGCTCATACAACTCCAGTGCAGGCCCCAGGCTGGCGGGGGTGGACGAGTAGAGCTGTTGCCACAGCTCACCGCGTTCATTGAACCGCTGCGGCATCGTCCGCACAGTGAAGTCATCAGGATGCACCTGGGCGACCTCATCCCATGCCAGCGGTGCTGACACTCGGGCGTTGGCCACGGGCCTGATCGAGTACGGCGAGGCCATCAGCCTGTCGCGTGCCATCTGGTTGAAGTCGACGAAGACCCTGCTCCCGCGTAGTTCCTTCCACCAATCCACCGTGACCTGGTCAGGCATCCGGCGGGCAAGTTCGCGGCCGATCGCGATGGCTGCATGTCGCACGTCGACGAAATCTGCCGGTTCGATGGCGCAGTAGACGTGCATGCCACGCCCGCCACTGGTCTTGGGCAAACCGGTCAACCCCAACTCACCAAGCACTTCACGCAACAGCAGGGCCGCGGCGACCACATCATCGAAGTCGGTGCCCGGTTGCGGGTCGAGGTCGAGACGCAACTGGTCGACCAGGTCGACCTCAGGTGCGGTCACCGGCCAGGGGTGGAAGCGCAACGTGCCCAGGTTGATCGCCCAAACCACAGTCGCCAGGTTCGCGGGTGTGATCGAGGTCGCCTTGCGGCCCGAGGGGAAGGTGATCTCGGCCACATCAACCCATTCTGGACGTTTTTCGGGGGCACGTTTCTGGTAGAAAGCATCTCCCTTGCCGACGTCCCGGGTGACCATCTTCATACCCTCAGCGACCCCGGC
>JBMNPP010000151.1:0-6712 GCA_050943675.1 Brooklawnia sp. | reverse complement strand
CTTTATTTTACGACGGGGGCGCCCCCGGCGGCCCCCCCACTTCTTTCTTATGTAGCTGGGTTCATGCAGCTGGTTATCCAGACTCAACCGGCCAATGCGAGGTATTGAGCCACCACCACCGCGGCGCCCACCAGGATCGCCAGCAGAAAACCGATCATGATGATGGCCAGCGCGAGGTCACCCAACTGGGGTTGCGCATGAGCATCGGGCGAGTCGATAGCGACCGGCGACGGTTGGCGCCGGGGAGTGATCATTACTGCCGATGAGCTGGCCAGCGGGGCGGCTGGCTGAACAGGGCGCCGACCCGGTGCGGCAGGATGCCAGCCTGCCACCCGGGGCCCACGCCAACCAGCGCGTCGCCGGGGCCTGGTGGCGGGCCTGGTTGACCAGGTACCGAATTCGCCCGCATCGCACTGGGTGATCGTGCTGGCATTGTTTGCGGTGAGAGTGCTCATTGCTCCTCCTTTGCCCGGCCATCCGCCGAGACCTGTACCTGTTCGAACGTTTGTTCGATGCCTACCTTAGAACGCCCGAACCCGATCGGTCAAGTGTTCGATTGCTTGCGCATCCCTCGGCATGCCTCCACCCAATCAGCAGGCACTGACAAAAGGCCTCTGGCCTTGTCGCGACATACCAGACACGTCGAACAGACGTTTGATTTGACTTCGAAAAGGGTCTAACGTAACAGCATGATCACAGTCAGGCGAGCCGATCAGCAGCCCCCACGCAAATCGCGGGCTGGCCGGCCAACCAATGAATCCGTAGCACGCCAGATGGGCTTCATCGATGGCCAAATGCCAGACGAAAGCCATGGCCTGACCCCACGCCAGTTGCGCATCCTGCAATACATCCAGGCCACCGTCGAGGCCCGTGGGTATCCCCCGAGCATCCGCGAGATGGGTGATGCCGTGGGCCTGTCCAGCCCGTCCAGCGTCTCCCACCAACTGAAGGTGCTGGAGTCCAGGGGCTTCCTGTGGCGCGACCCAAACCGGCCCCGCGCCCTTGAGGTGACAATCCCGGACGAGATCAAGGCGGCCAGCCCCGACCTGAACCCCGATCCGACCGATAGCGGCGATGCCGCCCCGGCCGGCGTGCCGGTGCCAGTGGTTGGACGCATCGCGGCCGGCTCACCGATCCTCGCCGATGAGCACATCGAACAGGTGCTGCCACTGCCCCGCGAGCTGGTCGGCGAGGGCACCCTGTTCTCCCTTGAGGTCAAGGGGGACTCAATGGTCGACGCGGCGATCTGCGAAGGCGACTACGTGGTCGTCCGGCAGCAGCAAACCGCCGACAATGGTGAGATCGTGGCGGCCCTGCTCGATGGCGAGGCCACGGTCAAGACGCTGCGCCGCACGCCGGGGCAGGTGTGGCTGGTGCCGCACAATCCTGCCTATGAGCCGATCGATGGCAACCAGGCCACCATCCTCGGCAAGGTTGTGGCGGTGCTGCGCCGGATCTAGGCCGGGCCGGCTGCAGCCAGTCGTTGCAGTGCGGCGATCGCCACCTCGTGTTCGGTGGTCACCCAGAATGGTGGCAGCGACTTGCGCAGATAGGCCCCGTAACGGGCCTTCTGCAGCCGCGGGTCGAGCACTGCCACCACTCCCCTGTCAGTGCTGCGCCGGATCAGCCGGCCAGCACCCTGGGCGAGCAGCAGCGCTGCATGGGTCGCGGCCACCTGCATGAACCCATTGCCCCCGGCCTGCTCGACCGCCTGCTGGCGCGCCTGCATCAACGGATCGTCCGGGCGGGGGAACGGGATCTTGTCGATGACAACCAGTCGGCAGGCATCACCGGGTACGTCGATGCCCTGCCACAACGACATGGTGCCCAGCAGGACTGAATGTTCATCGCTGATGAACCTTCTGGTCAACTCGCTCAAATGGGCATCACCTTGGCACAGCACGTCAAGTTCAGGCAGGTGCGTGCGCAGGTGGTCGGCCGCAATCTCGGCCGAGCGCTGCGAGGCGAACAACCCGAGGGTGCGTCCCTGCGCAGCCCAGACCAGTTCAGCCAATTCGGACAGGGCATCTGCGGCGATGCCCTCACGACCCGGATTGTTCAGCCCGGCGCCGAGGTAGAGGATCGCCTGCCTGCCGTAGTCGAACGGCGAGCCGACGTCGATGCCGCGCCACTGCGCTGCATCGGAGGGCTCGGTATCGTCGTCGATGCGGTCGGCGCGCCGTAGCCCCACCCCACCAGCCATCGCCTCGAACGAGCCACCCAGCGTCAGGGTGGCCGAGGTCAGGATGGTGGTGCGCTCGTCAAGCACCTTCTCGCGCATCAGGCCGGCCACCGATAGCGGGGCCACGTTCAACTGGCGCCCGAAGCGTTCGCTTTCACTGACCCACACCACGTCATGCTCGCCCAGTTTCGCCAGCCGTTCTGCGATGTCGAAGATCTCCTTCATCGCGGCCGAGGCCTGCAGCCGGTCGGGCTCGGCTGCCTGCCCGGTTGGTGCGGCCAGCACCGAGACCGCCCGCCGGCTGGTCTCACGCACCAGCTCGGCAGCCTGCACCGCCGTCGAGGTCGGCTCGGTGATCCGTCCGGGACGGACCTCGCCCAGTGCATCACTGAAGCCATCTGCGACCTCGAGCAGTTCCACGGCCAGGTCGTCATCCAGCCAGCCGGCGCAACGCTTGGCAACCCGTTCGATCTGCAGACCCGACAGCTCACTACTGGCAGCGCTGGTCACCCGCGAGGTCAACTCATGGGCTTCATCAATGATCACCAGCGCATGTTCAGGCAACGCGGTCCCGCCGTGCATCGCATTGATTGCCAGCAGCGCATGGTTGGTGACGACCAGATCAGCCTGCCTGGCCCTCGCCCTTGACTCCTCGACGAAGCACTGGTCGGCATACGGGCACCTGCTGGCGCCCAGGCATTCACGCACCGGAACCGACACCTGCTGCCAGGCCCGCGGCGAATGGCTGGGGGCATCGTCACGATCTGCCAAACCGCCCGCACCGGCCTGCTGTTCGGCCCACTCGCGCAGGGCAACCACCTCGGCTCCCAGCACCGATGCCTGGTCGGCACCTGAAGTGCGCATCGCATCGGCCACTTCGGTACCGGCTATCAGGGTGTCCTGGTCACCGCCCACCTGGTCACGGATGCGTAGCAGGCAGGCATAGTTCGACCTGCCCTTCAGGATCTCGGTCCTCGGTTCGCGGCCGAGCACCTTGAGTGCCGCGGCAGCGGCGACCGGGATGTCCTTGCGGGCCAGCTGTGACTGCAGGGCAAGCGTTGCGGTGGCCACCAGCACCTGCTCATCGTTGGCCATCGCCCAAACCAGGGCGGGCGCCAGGTAGCCCAGTGTCTTGCCGGTGCCCGTTCCTGCCTGCACCAGCAGGTGGGCACCATCATCAAGGCTTCGGGCGACCTGGTCGCACATCAACTCTTGGCCAGGCCTGGGGACACCACCTATCTGGCGGACCGCCTCGGCCAGGACATCCGCTGCCTGCCGGCCAGTCTGGCTCACGATGTCCCCGGTTGCTCGCCGTCGACGTACTCGGCCAATTGTGCGGCCAGGTCTGCATGGACCCGAGCAGAAACCCTGGTGCCATCAGCCTCGTGGACGAGGTTCAACAGTTCAGCCTCACGGTGGATCCGGTCGACCAGGTCACCCCGGTCCCAGGGCAGCAGCACAGTGAGCTCGACCTGTGGGCTGGGCAGCCGGTGCTCGATCCTTGCCAGCAACTCGTCCAGTCCCTCGCCAGTGAGGGACGACACGAAGACTGCATCGGGGTACTGGTTGGCCAGCACGGCCAGCGTGTCGGCACTGGCCTGGTCAATTTTGTTGATCGCCAACTGCTCAGCACGATCAGCTGCGCCCACATCGGCCAGCACCTGACGCACTGCTGCGATCTGACCAAACGGATCAGCATCCGAACCATCCACCACGTGCAGCAGCAGGTCGGCATCCATCGTCTCTTCGAGAGTCGACCTGAAGGCCTCAACCAGATCAGTGGGCAGGTGCCGGACGAAGCCGACTGTGTCGGTCAGGGTGTATACCCGACCGTCACTGGTGGCCGCCCGCCTGGTGGTGGGGTCCAGGGTCGCGAACAGCGCGTCCTCGACCAGGACGCCGGCCTCAGTGAGCCGGTTGAGCAGCGACGACTTGCCGGCGTTGGTGTAACCAACTATCGCGACCGACGGAATCCGGTGGCGCTGCCGGTCGGCCCGCTTGATCGCCCGGGTGGAATCCATTTCGCGCAGCTTGGTGCGCAGCACCGAGATGCGGTGGTTGATCCGGCGACGATCCGTCTCGATCTTGGTCTCGCCCGGCCCTCGCCCACCAATGCCAACGCCGCCGGACGCGCGGCCACCGACCTGCCGGCTCAGGCTGGTGCCCCAACCACGCAGGCGCTGCTTCAGGTAGTTCAGTTGCGCGAGCTCGACCTGGGCCTTGCCCTCGGCGCTCTTGGCATGTTGGGCGAAGATATCCAGGATGAGTGCGGTGCGGTCAACCACCTTGGCCCCCACCCGGTCCTCCAGGGTCCGCAATTGCGCCGGGCTCAGTTCGCCATCGCAGATCACCGTGTCGGCACCGGTGGCCTGCACCACTTCACGCAATTCCTCGACCTTGCCGCGGCCGACATAGGTCGCCGGATCAGGACGCTGCCTGCGCTGGATGAGGCCATCGAGCACCTG
The DNA here is from genome assembly GCA_050943675.1 of Brooklawnia sp. GTDB lineage: Bacteria > Actinomycetota > Actinomycetes > Propionibacteriales > Propionibacteriaceae > Brooklawnia. The sequence continues at coordinate 2,065 of JBMNPP010000151.1, read as the reverse complement.
CGAACCAGCTGTTTCGGCCAGGGCCTTGAGTTCGTACATCGCGTTTTCAGCGTCCTCGGCTGACCCAGTGATCCAAACGCTTACCAGCACGACCCGTTCGAGACGCAACTGGCGGTACTCGACCTCCGACACGTCCTCGAGCTCGGTCGACAGCCCGGCCACACGCCTGAGCGCAAGCCGGTCGGCAAGGTCCCGTTCCCCGGGGTCGAGGTCGTCGTCCAGTTCGGGATCGGAGGCCCACTTGGTGTCAAGATCCGAGCCATCCTCCCAGGGAGCATCTGCCATCTCAGTGTCTGTCATCGCGGCAAGCCTATGCGACGCCGCCCAGCCCATGCCATTGCTCAGCCGGGCAGGACAACACCGTCCGGCGGCACGACAACACTGCCCTGCGCGATGACGACGGCCTCCCCTGCGAGGAAGCACTGCTCATCGCTGCAATCGACCTGGAGCCTGCCTCCGGGGACGCTCACCTGGACGCTGCCCGCTTGCTGGCCCCGGCTGGCCAGGTGGGCTGCCGCCACCGCCACCACGCCCGTCCCGCATGACTTGGTTTCACCGACGCCGCGTTCATGGACCCGCATCACCAGGTCATCGACACCTCGCACCACGATGAATTCAACATTCACCCCGTGCGGGTACACCTCTTGATCGAACCCTGGTGCCTGGTCAAGATCGAGCCGCGCCAACTCGGTCAAGTCGTCCAGCACGACCACCGCATGTGGGTTACCCACATCAACGGTGCGCGCCTCATGGCGTTGCCCACCGTGTTCGATCCAGGTGGGCTGCGGGCTGACCTTCGCGGGGCCCATGCTGATCCGGATGTTGCCATCGGGTTGGGGCCAGGCAGTGCGCAGTCCTGCCCGGGTCGCGATATCCATCGGCTCCGGCCCCACCAGTCCCTGGTCCAGCAGGTGGCGGACAAAGACCCGCAGGCCGTTACCGCACATCTCGGCCACTGAACCGTCGGCGTTGCGGTAATCCATGAACCACAGATCGCCGTCCCCGTGCCAGTCGCTGACCAGCCCGGCCCTGACCGCCCGCAACATCCCATCGCCACCGATACCAGCCCGCCGATCACACAACCAGCGCACCAGTTCGGTGCTGATCGGCATGCGATCATCAGGGTCCACCAGGATCACGAAATCATTCAGCGTGCCATGGCCCTTTGCGAAGTTCAGTGTCTGCACACCCTCAGTGTGTCACTGCGAACCCAAGCCGGGAAGCGATCTGGCTGGCGGCCTGCGGATCACCGGCGGGCACCCAGACGATCCTGGGGTCACGGTTGAACCAACCCAATTGCTTGCGGGCAAAACGCCGGGTGCCGTCGATCGTGGCCTGCATCGCTTCCTGCTCAGTGAGTTCGTCGGCCAGGAACTCAAGCACCTGCTTGTAGCCCAGACCCCGTGAGGCAGTTGGTCCCTGCTCCAGGCCCGCTGCCTTCAACTGCCGGACCTCGGCCACCAGGCCCTCATCCCACATCTGCTGCACCCGGGTGGCGATGCGCTGGTCCATCTCCGCGCGATCCAGTTGCAGACCGAACTGATGCACCTCAGCCAATTCATAGCGCGGCTCCGGCAGGGTCGGCGCGAAGTCCCCGGTCAGTTCGATGACCTCCAGGGCCCGGACGATGCGGCGTCCATTGCCCGGCAGGATGGCTGCCGCAGCCTGCGGGTGCTGCCCGGCCAGTACCTGGTGCAATGCGTGCGGGCCGATGCGGTCGAGTTCGGCCTGCCACTTGGCGCGGACCTGGGGGTCGGTGCCCGGGAAGTCGAAGTGGTCGACAATCGCACGGATGTACAGGCTCGACCCGCCCACCAGGATGGGCACCACACCCCGGCTCCTGACTTCAGCGATCGCCGCGCGAGCCAATGCCTGGAACTCGGCCACCGAGGCGGTCTGGGTGACGTCCATGATGTCGACCAGGTGGTGGCGAATTCGGGCCCGCTGGGCTGCACCGGGTTTGGCCGTGCCGATGTCCATGCCGCGGTAGACCGACATTGAGTCGGCATTGATGATTTCAGCTGGATGACCATGACTGTCCAGCAGGCCCGCCAGTTCGACTGCC
>JBMNPP010000150.1:0-6726 GCA_050943675.1 Brooklawnia sp. | reverse complement strand
GGGCTAGCTTGCCTTGTTTGGTTCCTGCCGGACCAATCAGAGCGGTACTACCGTTTAACTGAAGGGTAATACCGGTCTCGATCTGTGTCAACCCTCTGAGAGCGTTGACACAGATCGAAAGTGGTATTACCATCTTTCTCAACGGTCCTACCATTGATACTGACGTCCCAGGGTCTCGTGGACGGACCAGCACCAGCGACGCAGCCGCCATGAAACAAGGGAGTTTTGCAATGCAAGGACGAGTCGCCGCGATGAACGGCCTCCGAAATATCGAGATCCGCGAATACCCGGTTCCCCAGCCGGGCAGCGGCGAAGTGATCATGCAGGTCACGATGGCCAACGTTTGTGGCTCCGATATCCATATGTGGGAGGGCAAGCACATCTTCCGTGATCATGTGATGGGTCATGAGATGTCAGGGGTCATCCATGAGCTCGGCGCTGGCGTCACCACCGACTACGCCGGCCGTCCCGTCGCAGTGGGCGACCGCATCGTGCCGGTGTATTACGTCACTTGTCAGCGCTGCGCGGCATGCAACAACGGCCTGTTCAATATCTGCCTGAACGGCAGCGAATACATGGGCGCCAAGGCCGACCAGTACCCGCACTTCACTGGGGGTTTCGCCACCCACTACGTGATCCACCCGAACCAGTACTTCTACAAGATCCCCGACAATGTGCCAGATCAGGTGGCCGCCGGTGCGAACTGCGGGTTCGCGCAAATGTTGTACGCCCTCGACCAGGTCGGCCCGCTGCAGAACCGCGGCGTGGTGATCCAGGGCGCCGGGGGCCTGGGCCTGTACGGGGCGGCCATCGCCTCGACGATGGGGGCGCGAGTGGTGGTGATCGACTCGATCGACACCCGCCTGGAGGAGGCCCACGAGTTCGGCGCATCCGCAACCGTGAACATGCGCGAGGTGCCTGACATGGCTGATCGGGCTGAGCGGGTCCGCCAGATCCTCGGGGACGCCCCCGAGCTGGTGATCGACGTGACCGGGGTGCCCAGCGCACTCAACGAATCGGTGCGCATGTGCCGGATCGGCGGCACCGTGCTTGAGATCGGTGCGGTCAGCCTTGATGAAGACCAGACCGTCACGACAGTGCCGGGCCTGATCACGCGCAAATGCCTCAAGGTGCTCGGCATTCTGCGCTACCAGCCCTGGTACCTGGAAAAGGCCCTGCAGTTCCTCTCCGAGTTCGGCGAACGCTACCCGTTCGCACTGCTCACCGACCGCTTCTACGGCCTGGATGAGGCCCAACTCGCGGTCCAGAAGGCAGCCAACCGCGAGGTGGCACGGGCGATCATCGAACCGAACCGGAAGGTGACCCAGTGACGACGTTGCTGCGCTCGCTGTTGTTCGTGCCGGGCAGTTCGACCCGGATGATCGACAAATCCTTCGGTGTCGACGCCGATGCGGTCATCTACGACCTGGAGGACGCAGTCAGCCCTGCCGAGAAGGACCACGCCAGATCGCTGGTGGTGGCGGCGCTGCGACGCAGCCCCCGGACAGGTCCGGCCCGCTGGGTGCGGATCAATGGCGTCGGAACCCGCACCCAGGTTGACGATGTCACCGCGGTGGTGGCCGCAGCGCCCGACGTCATCGTGCTACCCAAGGCGGACTCCGCCACGCTGAGCGTGCTTGAAGCGCAACTTGATGAGCTCGAAACAGATCGGCCGATCCGGATCTCTGCACTCATCGAGACCTGCCGTGGGCTGCTGGACGTCGAGCAGATGTGCCTTTCGTCACGTCGGCTGGTGGCACTGCAACTGGGTGCCGAAGACCTGACAAAGCAGATCGGCGTCCCCCGCACACCGCAGGGGACTGAAATCCTTGCCGCGCGCTCACGGCTGGTCATCGTCGGCCACGCGTTCGGCAAACACGTAATTGACACTCCAAATGTCAATGTGCACGACGAGGACGCCCTGGCGGCCGATGTGGCCCGGGCCCGCGCGTTGGGCATGACAGGCAAGCCCTGCATCCATCCTCGGCAGATCGCAACAGTCAATGAGGCGTTCTCGCCCAGCGCCGAGGCAATCGCCGAGGCCAGCCGAATCGTCCAGGCCTTCGATGAAGCCCTGGCACAAGGCAAGGGGGCCAGTGCCCTCGACGGACAAATGATCGACGCGCCCATCGTGGAGCGCGCCAAGGCCCTGCTTGAGCGGGCAGCAGCAATCGAATCGAAATCAAGCAAGCAAATTACTGAAAGGGGCTGACATGGCAGCCAAGGATCCCGTGGAAGAAGCACGCAAGGCTGAAGAGGCACGCGTCGAGGTGACCGCATTGGTCGAACGCGCGCGGAAGGCTCAGGCACAGATCAGGAACCTCACCCAGGAAGAGGTTCTGCGGTTCGCCGCAGCCATTGGCTGGCTGGCAGTGACCCGCGCCGAGGTGTGGGGCCAGACTGTGCTGGCCGAGACCGGCATGGGCCGCCTGGAGTCGAAGATCGCCCGCGTGCAGGACAGGGCGCGCGGCCTGATGCGTGACTACCAGGAGGCAAAGACCGTTGGCGTGATCGAAGTTGACGAGGCGAAGAACCTGGTCAAGATCGCCAAGCCGGTGGGCGTGGTTGCCGCGCTCATTCCGACCACGGTGCCTGAAACAGTCGTCTACATGGGCGCCATGAACGCGCTGATGGGACGCAACGCCATGATCAGTTCACCGCATCCGCGAGCGAAGTCGAGCACCAACTTCGTGGTCGATGAGATCCGCGAACTGCTTGGGCGTCTCGGGCTGCCCCAGGACCTGATGCTGTGCATCGAGAAGCCGAACCTGGCCAAGACCAACGAACTGATGCGGCAGAGCGACCTGATCGTGGCGACTGGCGGTGGCCCAATGGTGAAGGCTGCCTACTCCTCGGGCACGCCCGCCTATGGTGTGGGGTGCCGGCAACGCCATCGTCGTGATCGACGAAACTGCTGATCTGGATCATGCCGCAGAGCAGGTCGCCTTCTCGCAGATGAACGATTTTGCGATCGGTTGTTCCACCGAGAACTCGATGATCGTCCAGGCCGGCGTCTACGATCAGGCACTGGCAGCCATCGACAGGGCCAAGGGCTACGTCTGCTCGCCACAGGAGAAGGCGCTCCTTGAGCAAACCCTGTGGGTGGACGGCCACCTGAATCCAGAGGTAATCGTCAAGTCGGCCAAATTCATTGCAGAGAAGGCCGGGTTCGAGATCCCTGAGGATCGCAATTGGCTGGTAGTTGAAGAGGACGGATTCGGCAAGGAGCACCCCTTCTCTGGCGAGAAACTGTCAGTGGTCGTTTCGTTGTACAAGTACAACCAGTTCGAGGACGCGATCAACCTGGTGAACAATATTCACGACTATTCAGGTGCCGGCCATTCCTGCGGTATTTACACCAGGGACGATGACCGCATCATGGAGTTCGCCGAGCGCACCAACACTGTTCGCGTCGCAGTTGGCCAGGCCACCACCCGGTCCAACGCTGGCGGCTGGACTTCCGGAATGCCTTTCACGGTCAACCTGGGTTGCGGCACCTGGGGCGGCAACATCGCCTCCGAAAACGTCACATGGCGCAACTACATCAACACCACCTGGATTGCTCGTCCGATCGAGCCAGTAATCCCTTCGGACGAAGAACTCTTCGGCGCGGTCATCAACGAGCAGCAACTTTTTGACGGCTACGTCGCATAGTCACTGAAGCCGACCCTTTCCCACACGAAAGAGGGTCCGGGTAGCCCACTTGCCAAGAGCTGCCCGGACCCTCTTTTGTACTGCTCAGACCCAGCCGTTTCCGCCCTGCTCAGCGATGGTCGCCTCCGCGCGCTCCCGCAGCGAGCGGGGGGTGGTGGCATGGCGGCCGCCATAGGCCCACTCGAAGTGCGCGTCCACTGCCCGGACAGCATGCACCTGGTCACCCTGCCGGACAGCATCAAGGATGGCGGCGTGGATGGGCTGCATTCGGGCGCGCTCATCCTCGGCCACCATTTCACGGATCGACTGGCTGAGCACGGTCCAGGTCATCTCCCAGAAGAAGCGCAGGCCCTGCGCGCCGGATGCATCGAGCAGCGCCGTGTGGAAATCCTGATCAGCGGTGTGCACGCCATCGACTGACTGGTCGGCAGCCATGCGGTCCACGGCGTCCTCCATCGCACGATGGGCCTGCCGGTCATTGCCCTGGGCTGCCCACCTGGCCGCCTCCCGCTCCAATGCCCAACGCACCGGGATCATAGCATCCACGCTCAGCCCCCTGGCCAGGAGGGCGAAATGCAGCGACTCGCTGACTGTCGAGGCGCGTGGAGCCTGCACGTATGTACCCGAACCGGCCCGGCGCTCGAGCACACCCATCGACTCGAGCCTGGCGATTCGGTCTCGCAGCGCGGTGCGACTCACTCCGAGTCGTTCGGCCAGCAGCCGTTCGCTGTCCAGCCGGGCACCCGAGGGCATGCTGGCCAGTTCACGAATCAGTTCGACCATCACCCTGTCGGCCGACACATCCTCCGGCATGTCCGCCCTCCTACGCTTGTCCGCTGCGGCTACCCAACAGTACCGGCAGGCACTGGGGCGAACCGTGACTGCCCACTGCCGTCCATCCAGGCGAGCGCATCGAAGACACGTAATGGACTGATCCCGGCGTCCAGGCCGGCGGCGTCCCGGATGCGGATCAGCCGCTTGTGCAACTCGAAGTCATTCTCGCGCAGCTTGCGGTGCAGTGCGATCCATCGGCTGCGTGCCCGGACGAAGACGAAATCCACCACCACCTGGTCGAGGATCGGGAACAGGCGGGGGAACTTGCGGGCCATCAGCATGGACGCGGCGGGCGGTCTTACCGATGGAACTTCGCGTAGCGCTGTCTCCAGGGCCCAACCCTCGGGGAAGGTCTCGCGGTCGACGCCGTCGAGCATGGCGAAGTCCACATTTTCGTAGGGTTTCAGGGCCATGAGCAGTTCAGTGAACTCAGACCTGCGGCGAATCAGCAGGTCATGGACGGTCAGTGCCTTAAGGGGGACGGACAGGAAGGCCAGCGAGACCAGGTCGTCCGAGGTGAATTCGTAGCGGGTGCGTTCGCGGGTGCCTGATGGGTCAAAGGAATCCCATGCACCGCCAGTGAATCCGACATTCTTGTGATCAATGGGCTGGTATTTCAGGTCGCTGTAGTAAAACTGGAGCACCGCGACCGCGTACTCCTCATTCTCCGGCCTGAGACTTGCGGTCAATGTAATGTCTGGCATCGCGCATCCCAACGTAGGTAGACCGAATAGTGTATTCGACTACCTGCCTGCGCCCTGCCGTGAACGGAACATATTGTCCGGGTCGTAGTCCCGTTTGATTCCTTCGAGGCGTTCGAAATTGCCGCCGTGGGCCAACTTGGCTGCCTCAGGATCAGTCAGATCATCGAAGTTGAGGTAGGCACCACCCGAAGCGAAGGGTTCAAGGGCTGCTGCCACGTCATTGGCCCACCTCCGGTTGGCGTGGTCGTCGGCCGGGTCGGTCCAGTTGGCCTCGATGCCGATCATGCAGGGCAGGTTGCGGGTGCTGATCGGGGTGCCCTCGGCGTGTACCTCGCTGATCGCGCCACCGTTGAACCACACGTCCAGCGAGGACGCCAGCGACGGGCGTTTGGCTGCCTGGTCGAGCATCACCGCGATGGCGTCGGCCTCGAGCCCGGTCAGGTGCGATGACTTCCAGTAGTAGCGGCCACCCCGCGGGTAGTCGGCATCGAAGAACTGCTGCATCTCGAGCCACGAAACGACCCCACTGAAGTCGGTCAGCACCGTGCCGAGCTCACGAAGTGGCGCCAGGACGCGCTCACCGACGGCCGGGTCCCCCGCGTACGGGCCCGCGATGGCCACGAACGGCTGGCCCCACAGATCTGCCGGGAACTCCTCGCTTTCAGGGAAGGTCCAGCAGACCACGAGCACCCCGACCTCGTGTGGGGCATGCCGCATGAACTCGGCCATCCGGGCAAGCACTTGGGCGCCTTCCGCGAGCGGATAGGTCACGAACGTCATGAAGACATCCGGGCCCAGCGGGTGGGCCTGGTATTCGATCGCCGTGACGACCCCGAGATCCCAGCCCCCACCGCACAGCGCCCAGAACAGTTCGGGCTCCTGGTCCACGCTGGCCCGAAGCTGGCGACCGTCGGCCGTCACCAGTTCGACCGACACGATGTTGTCGCAACTCAGGCCGTGCTTGCGACGCAAGAAGCCGTAGCCGCCGGCCAGGCTGAGCCCGGCCACCCCGGTCGCCGAGACCAGGCCGAGCGGTACCGCCAGCCCGAACGGCTGCGTCGCCTGATCAACATCGCTGATCCGGGCGCCACCCTCGACCCGCACGAGCCGGGTTGCCGGGTCAACGCTCACCGCGCGCATCTGCGACACGTCGATCACCAGGCCGTCATTGAGCACCGAGGACCCGGCAACATGGTGGCCCGCACTGCGCACCGAAACCGCCAGGTCGTGTGCACGGGCGAAACCCACGGCCTCGAGCACATCGGAAGTATCCGCGCAGTTGATCACCAACGCGGGTTTGTTGTCGACCATTCCGTTCCAGACGCTTCTAGCAGCGTCATATTCGTCATCCCAAGGGGCGACAATTGAGCCGCGCAACCGAGGGGCAAGCACCGTCACAGCGCTGCGGTCCATACTCCATCATCACTCTGGGCGCGGCCATAGGGAAGGGCTTGAGGTCTGGAGATTTTGCCTAGGACAACTGTGCGATCGTGACGCCGATGTCGAGCGGGCGTGCGTTGTACAGGGCGGTGGT
>JBMNPP010000149.1:0-6755 GCA_050943675.1 Brooklawnia sp. | reverse complement strand
AGTGCTGCTCGACGGCCAACCGGTGCGACGGCCCGCTGCCAGGGTCACCGCCGGTGCCCTGCTCGAGGTCGACACCAGCGAGCCGGTCCGGCAGGCCCGTGTCGTCCCGGCGCTGGCCGACGGGCTGCAGATCGTGCACGAGGACGCCGACATCGTGGTGGTTGACAAACCGGCAGGGGTCGCCGCACACCCATCACTGGGCTGGACCGGCCCGGACGTATCCAGCCACCTGGCGGCCGCTGGAATCCGGATAGCGACCTCGGGGGCCGCCGAGCGCCAGGGCATCGTCCAGCGGCTGGATGTCGGCACCAGCGGCCTGATGGTCGTGGCCAAGAGTGAATACGCCTACTCGGTACTCAAGCAGGCCTTCCGCGACCGCACGGTCGACAAGACCTACCAGGCCCTGGTGCAGGGCCACCCTGATCCGTTCAAGGGCACGATCGACGCACCCATTGGTCGCCACCCGGGGCACGAGTGGAAATTCGCGGTCACCGCCGGTGGGCGGGCATCCCTGACCCACTACGAGGCCCTGGAGGTACTTCGGGCGGCCACCCTGCTGCAGATCCAGCTCGAAACCGGTCGCACCCACCAGATCCGTGTGCACATGGCTGCCATCGGGCACCCGTGTGTGGGTGACCCGCTCTATGGCGGCGATCCGGTGTTGGCCGCCCGCCTCGGGCTGGAACGCCAGTGGCTGCATGCCGTCGGCCTGGGTTTCGAGCACCCGGGCAGTGGTGAGTACGTGAGTTACCAGTCCGACCCGCCCGACGACCTGACCGGCGCCCTGGCGGTGCTGCGGTCAGAGAGTTGATGGGACCGGTGGATTCAACTTTTGGGGTGCCGGATGTGTGATCCCGGCAGGCCGGAGTCGAAACTCGGCTAGGGTTAACGCCGTGCGTAGAGCGAAGATCGTGTGTACTCTCGGGCCAGCAACATCGACCCAAGAGCGGATGGAAGAACTGATCAGGGCCGGCCTTGATGTCGCCCGCTTCAACATGAGCCACGGTGATCACAGCGAGCATTCCAAACGCCTTGCTGAGACCCGGGCCGCCGCCGCAGCAGTCGGCAAGACCGTCGGGCTGTTGGCAGACCTGCAGGGACCAAAGATCCGGTTGGGAAATTTTGCCGATGGGAAGGTGAACCTCACCCACGGGCAGACCTTCACCATCACCATCGACGACATCCTTGGTGATGCCAACCGGGCATCGACCACGTTCAAGGGGCTGCCCCAGGACGTCAAGCCTGGCGACACGATCCTGATCGACGATGGGCGGATCGGGTTGGAGGCCGTAGAGGTCACCGATACCGACGTCGTCACCCGGGTCACCGTTGCCGGGCCGGTGAGCAACCACAAGGGCATCAACCTGCCCGGCGTTGCCGTCAACGTGCCAGCCCTCAGTGAGAAGGATGAGGAAGACCTGCGCTGGGCGCTGCGCAACAACTTCGACATGATTGCCCTGTCGTTCGTCCGGCGTGCCGACGACATAAAGCGTGTGCACGAGATCATGGCGGAAGAAGGCATCAAGCGTCACATCATCGCCAAGATCGAAAAGCCGCAGGCCGTCGAGAACCTCGACGAGATCATTGATGCCTTCGATGGCTTCATGGTCGCCCGCGGTGACCTGGGCGTTGAGTTGCCACTCGAAGAAGTGCCGATGGTGCAGAAGTTGATCGTCCGGAAGGCCCGCAGGTGGGCAAAGCCGGTCATCGTGGCAACCCAGATGCTCGACTCGATGATCAGCGCGCCACGCCCGACGCGTGCCGAGACCTCCGATGTCGCCAATGCGATCCTCGACGGTGCCGACGCGGTCATGTTGTCGGGTGAGACCTCGGTGGGTGCCTACCCGGTCGAGACGGTCGAGACGATGGCCCGCATCGTGGTGAACACCGAGGCCATCGGAATCGCCGACATCAGCAAGATCAAGTGGGATCCACACACCACGGGTGGCGTGATCGCCATGGCCGCGGCCAAGGTCGCCCAGCGCCGCAACGCGAAGTACATGGTCGCCTTCACCCAGTCCGGTGACACGGCGGCGCGGATGTCGCGGCTGCGCAGCGAGATCCCGTTGCTGGTCTTCACACCGCTGCAGAGCACGGCGCAGTGGATGACCCTGTGCTGGGGCACCCAGGTGATCATCACCCCGTCCTACAACCGGACCGAAGAGATGGTCACGGCGGTCAACCAGATCCTGCAGGAGCGCGGCATGATCGAGGTCGGCGAACGAGTCGTCATCGTCTCCGGCTCGCCGATGGGGCAGGTGGGCAACACCAACACCCTGCGCGTGCATCGCATCAGGCCGATCGAGTGGGACGAACGCGAAGAGCAGGAAGAGCACTAGCACCAGGCCATCCCGGCCGGCGGCGGGTTGCAGCAGCGTGGCTCAACCCGCTGCCTTGTTGGGTGCCCGGGAGGGGAGTCGAACCCCTACGGCCTTAGCGGCCAGACGGGTTTGAGCCGTCCGCGTATACCATTCCGCCACCCGGGCAGGTGGGGGCAACCGGTCCATTCTGACACATCATGCCGTGGACGTCACTTCAGCAGCCAAATGCCGGGTTGGCAACAACTTGCCATCCGCAAGATCATTTCAGGGTCGAGAGGTGTTGGTCCTGTACTGGTGCGATAGGCTCGAACAGTGTGATTACCGCGCGGAAGCGGTGCCACCCCGATACCAAGTGAATATGAGGAACAGCAGTGAGTGACAGTACGACGGCAGGGGCCACGCAGCCCCCGCGCGTCCTCGTTGCCGAGGACGAGGCGCTGATTCGATTCGACCTTGTCGAACTGCTCAACGATGAGGGTTACGAGGTTGTCGGTCAGGCTGGTGACGGCGAGGCAGCCGTCGAGATGGCCCGTGAACTGCAGCCAGACCTGGTCGTCATGGATGTCAAGATGCCCAGGATGGATGGTCTGGCCGCGGCCGAGATCATCGCCTCAGAGCGGATCGCCCCCGTGGTGATGCTGACTGCTTTCAGCCAGCGTGATCTGGTCGAACAGGCCCGCGAGGCCGGCGCCATGGCCTACGTGGTCAAGCCGTTCGATGCCTCCGACGTGGTGCCTGCGATCGAGATCGCGATGGCCCGCTACGCCGAGATCAGGGCCCTTGACGATGAGGTTGAAGACCTCGAGGAGCGGTTGGCCTCGCGGAAGATCATCGACCAGGCCAAGGGGATTCTGCAGGAGAGCCTGGGGCTGACCGAGCCGGAGGCATTCCGGTGGATCCAGAAGACTGCGATGGACCTGCGCAAATCGATGCGCGAGGTTGCCGATGGTGTCATCGGTCACGCCAAGTCAGGCAAAGAGCAGTAGCAGCCCGCGCCGACGGGCGAGGTGCTCAGTCGAGGATACGACAGCTCACTCGCCCGGTCGCCAGGTGGCGTCCTTCATCATCGGTGAGTTCGATCTGGTAGACCGCACTGGTGCCGCCCAGGTGGACTGCGGTGGCAACGCCGTGCACCCAGCCCTCACGAGCCGAACGCAGGTGCGAGACATTCAGTTCGGTCCCGACTGCCTTGCGGTCGTTCCCGGCGTGCGCATTCGCACCGAGTGAGCCCAGGGTTTCGACCATCGTCGCCGACGCGCCACCATGCCACAGTCCGATGGGTTGGGTGTTGCCATTGACTGGTGCTCGGCCGCGGACGCGCTGGGCGGTCAATTCGGTGATTTCCAGCCCCAGCTTGTCGTCGAACGCACTGGCACTGGTGTTGGGTTCGGGCGTCATGGGCACACTGTGCCACAGCTGTGCAGGGTGTCCGCGCAGCCGACTACAGTCGGACAGGTGACGAAACCAATGCCTACCGAACCCAAGGTCATGCTCATCGATGGCCATTCCATGGCTTACCGGGCCTTTTATGCCCTGCCGGCAGAGAATTTCGTCACGGCCACTGGCCACTACACCAATGCCGTATACGGCTTCACCTCGATGCTGATCAACGTGCTGCGTGATGAGCAACCGACCCACACGGTGGTTGCCTTCGACCTGGCACGTGAGACCTTCAGGACTGAGGTTTATCCCGAGTACAAGGCCAACCGGGCGAAGAGCCCGGACGAATTCGCTGGCCAGGTAGACCTGATCCGCGAGGTGCTGGATGCCCTGAACATCAACCACGTCAGCCTGGCCGGTTATGAGGCCGACGACATCATCGCCACCCTGGCCAGCCAGGCCGGCGCCCAGGCCTGGCCCGCGGTGATCGTCACCGGTGACCGCGACACCTTCCAGCTGGTTGATGCCACCACCACGGTGCTCTACCCGGTGAAGGGCGTCAGCGAGCTGGCGCGGATGACCCCGGAGGCGATCCAGGCCAAGTACGGTGTCGGCCCGCAGCGCTATGCCGAACTGGCTGCCCTGGTGGGCGAGACCAGTGACAACCTGCCTGGTGTGCCCGGGGTCGGCGTGAAGACTGCGGCCAAGTGGCTGGCCGCCTATGACGGGTTGGAGAACCTGATCATCCGGGCCGATCAGGTGCCCGGCAAGGTGGGCCAGTCCTTCCGGGACCACCTCGAAGACGTGCGGCGCAACCGGCAGCTGAATGCGCTGGTGTGTGACCTGGAGTTGCCGGTCGGGCTGGCTGATGTGGCCCGGCGCAGCTGGAACCGGGAGGCCGTCCACGAGGTCTTCGATGCCCTCGAGTTCCGGGTCCTGCGTGAACGGTTGCTGGAAACCTTCCCGCTGGATGATGAGCCGGTCGAGGCCGGCTTCGAACTGGTCACGCAGCGGTTGGCTCCCGGCGAATTGGCCGACTGGCTGGCCAGCCATGGTGCTGGTGAGCTCACCGGTATGGACGCAGTCGGGCGCTGGGCACCGGGCGGGGGTGAACTGACCGCCATTGCGCTGGCCAGTGCCGATGGTGCTGCCTGCTGGTTCGAGGTGGCTGATTTGAACGTGAGAGACGAGCAGGCGTTGGCGGGCTGGCTGGGCGATGCCGCCCGGGCCAAGGCCGTGCACTCGGCCAAGCCACCGCTGTTGGCTGCCTGGCAGCACGGCTGGCAGGTATCGGGCCTGGCCTGCGATACCGAACTGGCGGCCTATCTGCTGCGTCCCGATCAGCGCAGCTACGACCTGGCCGACCTGTCGATCAGGCACCTCAAGTGCGAATTGCGCGTCGATTCGCAGGCCGATGGTGATGACGGGCAGTCCATGCTCGATTTCGGTGACCAGAGCACCGACGACCAGTCCGAGGCAGCCATGGTGCGGGCCCGCGCGGTGATCGACCTGAGCGTCGCGATGACTGATGAGCTCGAGCAGATGGGGCAGCGCCGGTTGCTCGATGAGGTCGAGTTGCCCGTGCAGCGGATCCTGGCCCGGATGGAACGGGTCGGCATCGCGCTGGATGTAGACCTGCTCGACCAGTTGCACGGCGAGTTCGATGCGCGGGTCCGTGCGGCCGAACAGTCGGCCTGGGATTCGGCGGGTGAGCAGGTCAACCTGGCCTCCCCGAAGCAACTGCAAGCGATCCTGTTCGACAAGTTCGACCTGCCGCGTACCAAGAAGATCAAGTCGGGTTACACCACTGACGCCGAGGCCCTCGAACAGCTCTATGCCCGCACCGAGCACCCCTTCCTTGAACACCTGCTGGCCCACCGCGATTCGATCAAGTTGCGGCAGGCGGTGGAGGGCCTGCGCAAGAGTGTCCAGGACGACGGCCGCGTCCACACCACCTACCTGCAGACCATCGCTGCCACAGGCCGGCTGAGCTCTGCAGATCCGAACCTGCAGAACATCCCGATCCGCACCGATGAGGGCCGCCGGATCCGGCAGGCCTTCACCACCGGGACGGGTCATGAGGGCCTGATGAGCGCCGACTACTCGCAGATCGAGATGCGCGTGATGGCCGACGTCTCCGGCGACGCCGACCTGATCGAGGCATTCCGCAGTGGTGTCGATTTCCACACAGTGACCGCCTCCAAGGTCTACGGGGTACCGGCCGACCAGGTGACCCCGGTCCAGCGTGATGGGGTGAAGCAGATGAATTACGGTCTGGCCTACGGGCTGTCGGCCTACGGGCTGTCCACCCGGCTGGGTGTTTCGGTCGCCGAGGCTCGCGCGCTGATGGAGGACTACTTCACCACTTTCGGCGGAGTGCGCGACTACCTGAATGACATCGTCGCCCGTGCCCGTCGCACCGGGTACACCGAAACCCTGCTGGGGCGTCGCCGCTACCTGCCTGATCTGACTTCCTCGAACCGCCAACGCCGCGAGATGGCAGAGCGGATGGCACTCAATGCGCCGATCCAGGGGTCTGCCGCTGACATCATCAAGATCGCCATGATCGGTCTGGATGCCGAACTGGCCGCGCAGGGCATGGCCTCACGGCTGCTGCTGCAGATCCACGACGAACTCGTGCTCGAGGTTGCCCCCGGTGAGCGCGAGCAGGTGGTCGATCTGGTGCGCGAACAGATGGCCGGGGCAGCCAACCTCAAGGTGCCACTGGACGTCTCGGTGGGTTACGGGCCGAACTGGCTTGCAGCCGCCCACTGACCAGGCTCAGCCCTGGTCGAGGGCGAGCGGCCCAGTGACCAGGTCGGCGTAGTGGATGATCCGTCCCAGCGCCTCGCCGGATGGCAGGTAGTCAGAACAGACCACCATCGCGAACTGCGGGTCACCGTCCCAGTCGTAGAGGATGTCGGAGCCGGGGTCGTAGTCTGCGACCAGGACGTGGTGACTGCCTGCGTACCGGTAGCACACGGCGTTGTCCTGGGCGTCGCTGATCCGGATCTCGTCGCCGGCTGCCAGCAGGCCATTGTTCAGGTCGTTGCC
>JBMNPP010000148.1:0-6819 GCA_050943675.1 Brooklawnia sp. | reverse complement strand
ATAGGTGGCGGCCGCCGCGACGAGCATCACCAACAGGTACTCACGCATCGGTGTCGGCGTCTCCGTGCTCTGCTGTTTCGGAAGTGGTTTCCGGCTCGGGCGCCGAGGTCGCCTCGGGCTCGGGTTCCGTGCCTGCTTCGGGCTCTGGCTCAGGGGCGGGCAGGTCAGCCAGTGCGGTGAGCACCTGGGAAAGATCGGCATGTGTCAGGGCGCCGGCGCGCACGATGCGGCCATCAGGGGTGCTGGCCAGGTCGATGATGGTCGAGGCGACCGGGCCGGGCGTGGGGCCGGCGTCGAGGTATACCGCCACCGAGTTGCCCAGTTGGGCGATGGCCTGCTCGACGGAGGTGGCTGCGGGCTGCCCGGAGACATTGGCGCTGCTGACCGCCAACGGACCGACCCGGCGGAGCAGGGCGCGAGCCCCATCGTGGTCGGGAACCCGCACTGCGATGGTGCCCTGGGTGCGGCCCAGGTCAATCCGCAGCGAGGCCTGGGCCTTCATGATCAGGGTCAGTGCGCCGGGCCAGAAACGGTCGATCAGCGCGGCAACCTCGGGCGGGACGGTCGCCACCAGGGCCCGCAGCATGGCCGGCTCGGCGATCAGGACCGGGGGTGGCATATCACGACCACGGTTCTTGGCATCCAGTAGTTCTTGCACGGCCGCCGGGTTGAACGCATCTGCACCGATGCCGTAAACCGTGTCGGTCGGCAGGACGACCAGTTGCCCCGCAGCGAGCGCCTCTTCGGCCGCCTGGAGACCCTCACGCGCCTGGGTCGCCAGGTCGAAACGCTGCCAGGTGGGCTCTGGCGGGGCCTGCTGCGCGGTGGGCGGATCAGCGGGTTCGGCCGTGTCGCCGGCCGCCGCCAGTGCCGCGGCCACCACGTCTGCCGCGGTGGGCTCAGGGCTCGACATTTCGCTCACCACGCCATCCTGTCACGAACCTGTCACGGCCCGCGAGATCGTGGTGGCCGGCCAGGTCAGTGAAACCTGCCGCAGCCAGCAGGGCGAGCGACTGCGCAGCCTGGTCGTCCCCGTGCTCGATGACAACCAGTCCCCCACCTCGCAGGAGCCTGGCCGCCACCTGCGCCACGACCTCGATGGCGTCCAGACCGTCCGGGCCTGCATACAGGGCAGTGTCCGGGTCGTGATCTCGCACGTCGCCGGGGAGCGCCGCACGGTCGACCAACGGCACATAGGGTGGGTTGGCCACCACGATGTCGACCCGGCCATCCAGTTCAGGCAGTGCCTCGACCATGTCGGCATGCACCAACTGCACCCCGGTACCAGTCAGGTTGCGCCCCAACCACTGGTAGGCCTCAGCGTGCTTTTCAACCGCCAGCACTGTCGCGTGGTCGACCTCGTTGGCCACTGCAGCGCTGATCGCACCAGAACCGGCACACAGCTCAACCACCACCGGGGCACTCAATGCCTTCGCGTGTTCAATGGCTGCACCGGCGACCAGTTCGGTTTCGGGGCGCGGGATGAAGACCCCCGGTCCGACAGAAAGCCTGATACCACGAAACCACGCCTCACCGGTCAGGTGTTGCAGCGGCACACCCGAACAGCGTTGCTCGACGACCTGCTCGAACCTGGCCATGACCTCGGGAGCCAACTCCCGGGCAACCAGCAATTCAGTGGGACGCAGGCCTGTCACGTGCTGCAGCAGGATCCGGGCCTCCGCCTGCGGCGAGGCAATGCCGGCCCCACGCAACCTGGCCTGCGCCCAGCCCTGGGCGACTGCCGGCCGCGGGCTCATTGACCTACCTGGGCCAATCGCTCGGCAAGGTCGGCCTCTTGCAGGGCCTCGATCACCGGGCCCAGTTCGCCAGTCAACACCGCGTC
Source organism: Brooklawnia sp. (assembly GCA_050943675.1). GTDB lineage: Bacteria > Actinomycetota > Actinomycetes > Propionibacteriales > Propionibacteriaceae > Brooklawnia. The sequence continues at coordinate 4,976 of JBMNPP010000148.1, read as the reverse complement.
GAGATTGTGGGCCTTGAATCCGATCCGGTGGTCGGTTATCCGGTTCTCCGGGAAGTTGTAGGTGCGGATCCGTTCGGAGCGGTCCACGGTACGAACCTGTGACTTGCGCGCGGCAGCTGCCGCCTGGGCAGATTCCTCTTCCTGCTGGGCCACCAGCCTGGCGCGCAGGATCCGCATCGCCTGCTCCCGGTTCTGCAGCTGGCTGCGCTCGTCCTGGCAGGTGACCACGATGCCGGTGGGCAGGTGGGTGATGCGCACCGCCGAATCCGTTGTGTTGACGCCCTGGCCACCCTTGCCGCTGGAACGGTAGACATCGACGCGCAGGTCATCATCGTTGATCTGGATCTCATCGGGCTCGACATCAGGCATCACCAGCACCCCGGCTGCCGAGGTGTGGATGCGCCCCTGTGATTCGGTGACCGGTACCCGCTGCACCCTGTGCACACCGCCCTCGAACTTCAGCACCCCATAGGGCGCCTGGCCCGGTTCAGCGTGCGGCGCGCGCACCGCGATGGTGGCGGTCTTGATGCCACCAAGGTCAGTGGTTTCGGAGTCCAGCACCTGCAGCTTCCAGCCCCGGGTCTCGCCATACCTGGTGTACATCTCGAGCAGGTCGGCTGCGAACAGGGCCGATTCCTCGCCCCCCTCACCAGACTTGATCTCGATGATGGCGTCGCTGTCGTCATTGGGATCACGAGGGGCAAGCAGTGCAGTCAGTTTCTGGGTGACCTCTGCCAGTCGCTGGCTGATCTGTTCGTGCTCGGCGGCGAATGACGGGTCCTCGGCAGCCAGTTCAGCGGCAGCCCGTTCGTCAGCAGTCAGTTCGTCGTATTCGTCCAGGGCCTTGACGATCTGACCGAGTTCGGCGTAGCGCCGTCCAACCTGGCGTGACTTGCGCATATCAGCCAGCACTGCCGGGTCTGACATCTGTACCTGGAGTGCGGCATATTCAGCACGCATCGGTTCAGCGGCCTCGAACATCGGTCCTCCTCGACAGGCTCACGGGGCAACAATGAAACAGGCGCTGGACGACCGAATCGCCGACCAGCGCCTGCAGACTGTTGCTACTTCTTGGCGTCCTTGTTTCCGTAACGACGCTGGAAGCGAGCCACGCGACCACCGGTGTCGAGGATCTTCTGCCGACCGGTGTAGAAGGGGTGGCATTCGGAGCACACGTCGGCGCTCATCACATCAGACTTGTGGGTGCTACGGGTGGTGAACTGGTTACCACACGTGCACACGACCTTGACCTCGTGGTAGGCCGGGTGGGTGCCCTGCTTCATGATTTCTCCTTGTCGTCGTGCCGGGTCGCCTGTCATTTCGATGGCTGCTTGATGCGTGCCGCGGCGTGAACCGGCGCCGAGGGGCGAGTTTACTCCGCTTCGCCCAGCATTCCAACTCACGTTCCTGTGCCCGGGCAGGCTCTGACTCAGTCGTTGCCAGGGGTGGTGCGGCTGATCAGGACCAGGAATTCCGGGTTGTTGTTGGTCTTGCGCATTCTGCTGAGCAGCATCTCCAGAGCGGCCTGGTCCTCCATACCGGACAGCACCCGGCGCAGCTTCCAGATGATGTCGAGCTCGGCGCGACCCATCAGCAATTCCTCGCGGCGCGTGCCTGAGGCGTCCACATCGATGGCGGGGTAAATACGCTTGTCTGCGAGCTGCCGGCTGAGCTTGAGCTCCATGTTGCCAGTGCCCTTGAATTCCTCGAAGATGACCTCGTCCATCTTGGAGCCGGTTTCGACCAGGGCGGTGGCCAGGATCGTCAGCGAGCCGCCGTCCTCGATATTGCGGGCGGCGCCGAAGAACTTCTTGGGCGGGTAGAGCGCTGCCGAGTCGACACCACCGGACAGGATTCGGCCGGAGGCCGGGGCCGACAGGTTGTAGGCGCGTCCCAACCGGGTGATGCCATCGAGCAGGACGACCACGTCGCGGCCCAGCTCGACCAGCCGCTTGGCGCGTTCGATCGCCAGCTCGGCGATGGTCGTGTGATCCTCGGCAGGACGGTCGAAGGTCGAGGCAATGACCTCGCCGGTGGTGGTGCGCTGGAAGTCGGTGACTTCTTCGGGACGCTCGTCCACCAGGACGACCATCAGGTGTACTTCCGGGTTGTTGGTGGTGATTGCATTGGCGACCGCCTGCAGGACCATCGTCTTGCCAGCCTTCGGCGGCGAGACGATCAGGCCACGCTGGCCCTTGCCGATGGGGCTGACCAGGTCGATTATGCGACCGGTCATATTCTGCGGCGTGGTCTCCATCCGCAGCCGCTGCTGGGGGTAGAGCGGGGTCAGCTTGGCGAAATCGGGCCGGTCCTTCATCGCCTCGGGATCGGTGCCGTTGACGGTGTCCAGGCGCACCAGGGGGTTGTACTTCTCACGGCGTTCCCCATCGCGCGGCTGCCGGATGGCACCGGTGATGACATCACCCTTTCGCAGCCCGTTCCTGCGCACCATCGACAATGAAACATAGGCATCGTTGGGGCTCGGCAGGTAACCAGAGGTGCGGACGAAGGCATAGTTGTCGAGCACGTCGAGGATGCCCTTGACCTCGATCAGGACGTCGTCCTCACGCACCGAGTCGTCGACCCGGTCGAGTTCGTTGCCACCACTACGGGGACGTCGTCCGCTGCGGTCACGCTGCCGACGGCTACGGGAACGCCGCGAACCACTCTGCTGCTGCTGGTCACCCTGCTGGGAACGTTGCTGCTGCGGGGCCGGTTGGCTGGGGGTCTCTTCACCTTCAGATTGGGGATCCTTCTTGGGACGCGAACTCTCGCGCTCGCGCAACCGCTCGCGTACCTTCGGGTCCTGACTCAGCGCGGCCAGGCGCGCGCCCACGTCATCACCTGCGGCATCGGCAGGCTGACCATCACTTGATGATCGCGGCTCATCGGCAGCCTCGGCGGGACGCTGCCGGTCATTATTGGCCGGTTGCCCACTGTCCTGGGCACGCTGGCGGCGGCTCCGGCGCGACTTGGCCGGTTCTTCGCCCTGGTCTGACTTCGATTCGGCCGGGGGCTCCACCGGAAGCTGTTCGGCCTGGGCCGCCTTCTTCTGCTGCCCGACAGGACGCGATCCGCCCTGCGCCGCAGCGATTGCTGCTACAAGATCAGCCTTGCGCATGGCGCTTGCTCCCTTGATGCCCATGCTCTGGGCGACCTTCTTCAGCTCGGGTAGCAACATCGACGACAGCGCCTGCGTGCTCGATGCAGTCTCGCTCACGAGATTCCTTTCCTGAGAGCTGCCCCCGCAGCCCCGATGCTCCGCGCTCGACCACAAGGAGACGACACGCGGAAGGTTATGGGTGTGCTGATCCCGTATGAGTACCGTTCAACAAACTGGATGGTGCGTCCGGTTACGGGACACATGGGGCCGATGTATCGGCCACATGCCGGCGATTGACCGCCGTGCTGCAAACAAGGTTAGCAGCACCCGCACCGGTTCAGCCAAAAGGCACCCATGATTACTGACATTCGATTGCCGGTTGGCATCAATTACTGGTCAAGGCCTGGCTGGCGCGGGTGAAGGCAGCCCGCAATTCGTCGTAATTTGTCGTTACCTCGAACTGCGGGAATTCGTCTATCACCCGCTGTGGTGCGCTGAACAGGATGCCGGCGTCGGCCTGGCCGAGCATCGAGGTGTCGTTATACGAATCACCAGCCGCGATGCAGGCGAAGTTCAGACCCTGCAGCGCGATGATGGCGTGCCGCTTCTGGTCGGGCATCCGCAGCCGGTAGCCGGTGATTGTGCCGTCGTCGGCCACCTCGAGTTTGTGGCAGAACAGTGTTGGCCGCCCGAGTTCGGCCATCAGCGGGTCAGCGAACTGGTAAAAGGTGTCCGACAGGATTATCACCTGGTAGCGCTCGCGCAGCCAATCAACGAACTCCACCGCGCCCGGCAGCGGTCGCAGGGTCGAGATGACCTGCTGGATCTGGGGCAGCTTGAGGCCTTCGCGATCCAGCACCCGCAACCGGTGGGTCATCAATTCGTCGTAATCGGAGATATCCCGCGTGGTGAGCCGCAGCTCTTCGATGCCGGTGTGCTCGGCCACCGCGATCCACACCTCGGGTACCAGGACCCCCTCAAGGTCGAGACAGGCCAGTTGCATGACTCAACCCTCCACTCGCATGAACCGCACCTCGCCACGCACCGGCGGGCTGGCCTTGAGGTCGGCCACGCACTTCAGCACGTCACCCTCGTTGGCGACATGGGTCATCATGCTCAACTCGGCGATCGAGGTGTCGTGGTGGCGCCCGGTCATATCGGCCGGCCCCTGCTGCACGATCTGCACCGAGATCTTGTGGCTTGCGAAGATGCCAGCGATCTCGGCCAGCACACCGGGTGCGTCAATGACCTGGAACCGCAGGTAGTAGCGCGTGTGTACCGCATCCATCGGTGCCATCTCGAGGTGGTTGTACAGCACCTGTCGTGGCCCGGCGACGCCCCGATGCCGGTTGCGGGCCACCGTGACCAGGTCGCCCACTACGGCACTGGCTGTTGGTGCGCCACCGGCTCCGGGTCCGAGGAACATCAGGCGGCCAGCAGCCTCGGCCTCGACGAAGATCGCGTTGTAGGCACCGCCCACAGTGGCCAACGGGTGCGTGTTCGGCACCATCGCGGGGTGGACCCGCACCGAGATGCGTCCGTCGTCAAGAACCTGGGCCAGGGCTATCAGCTTGACCACGCAGTCGTTTTCGGCGGCCGCCTTGATGTCACCGGGCACCACCCTGGTGATGCCCTCGCAGTGCACCTGGTCGCCATCGACGCTGGTGTGGAAGGCCAGCGAGGCGAGGATGGCTGCCTTGGCAGCAGCATCGTGGCCCTCGACATCTGCGGTGGGGTCGGCCTCGGCATAACCGAGGTCCTGAGCCTGCACCAGGGCGGTCTGGTAATCCATGCCCTCGGTGGTCATCTTGTCCAGGATGTAGTTGGTGGTGCCATTGACGATGCCCATGACCACATTGATGGAGTCACCCAC
>JBMNPP010000147.1:0-6836 GCA_050943675.1 Brooklawnia sp. | reverse complement strand
ATTGGCTGAGGCCCTGCTCGAGCTTGGCTACCGCAGTTTCGCCATCCTGGCCGGGCCCGATGATCGTCCCAGCGCCCGGCAGCGCGCCACGGCGTTCGCTGATCGGGTGCTCGCTTCCGGTGGCGTCGTGACGGCGCAGGTGGAGTGCAGCTTTGAGCGCACCGGCGGCTACCAGGCGATGACTGAAGTACTGGATGGTCGGGCGCCCCAGGCGGTGTTTGCGGTCAATGAACTATTGGCCCTGGGTGCCCTGCGCAGGATCCGCGAGCTCGGGTTGAGTGTCCCGGATGACATCGGGCTGGCCAGCTTCGGGGACGGCACTGCACTGGCTGATGTTGTGCCCGAGATCACCGCGGTCTACATGGACAGCACCCATGCCGGTGAACTGGCTGTAGAACTCACTCTTGGCCCGGACGACCAGGTGCGTCATGTTCCGCTGGAGTTCGGGGTGCGGTTGCGGAAGTCGACTCGTCGCTGACCGCGGTGTGCAGGGCGTCGGCCAACCGGCGCAGCATCATGCGGTCGGGTTGCCAGCCTCGCATCCGGTTGCCGATATAGGCCACCACCAGACCGGAGGCCGGATCAGCCCAACCTGTGCACGCATTGCTGCCGTTGTGGCCGAAGCTGTCCCGACTGCTGAGCCGACCGAAGGGTTCGACAGCCGGCCAGCCGACCGCGGGCCCACCCAGCTGGAAACCCTGGCCCCAGCGAGCCGGGTAGAGCAGCAGGCCGTCGGGTTCACCATCAATGCTTGACTGCTGCCGCATCTGAGCGATCGTCTCCGGCCTGGCCACCCGCACGCCGTCGAGTTCGCCGCCACCCAGCATCGCCCGGTAGAAGCGGGCCAGGCCCCGGGCGGTGCCGAAGATGCCGGCCGCCGGGATCACGGCCTGCCTGACCTGGTCGGAGTTGAGCAGTTGCTCGACCAGCCCACCGCCAGGGGCCTCCACGTCCATCGGGACCGCCAGACCAAGTTCGTCCGCGGCCAGGCCCAACCGCAGGTCGCCCAGACCGAGCGGGCTGAAGATCTGTTCATCCATGAGCTCGGGGAGTTCACGCCCGGTCGCCCGGCGCGCCAGTTCACCCAGCATGAAGCCGTAACTCAGGTAGTGGTAGGCCGAGCGCTCCCCCGGTGCCCAGCGCGGGGCGCTCATCGCCATCCGGTGGGTCGACCATTCCCAGTCGTGCATGACCAGGGCATCGGCGAGTTGACCACCGGAACCGGTCGGCACCCCCGAGCGGTGCTGGAGTACCTGGCGGACGGTGATGTCCTGTTTGCCGCGCGCAGCGAACTCGGGCCACCAGGTGGCCAGCGGGGTGTCCACGTCGATGGTGCCTGCCTCGACCAACTGCCAGGTCAGCAGTGCGATGAATGGTTTTGAGGCCGACCACAGCCAGCACAATCCCGGGTCGCCTGACGCCCGGTCGATCAGTAGCTGGTCACCGCGCCAAACCACCAGTTGCCAGTGCCCGCCGCGGGCCCCGGCCTCGGCCAGTGCAGCGGTCAGGCCTGCCGGGTCGACACCGGCCTGCTCCGGATCGACCTCGTCACCGAATGGTTGCCACGGCGTCAGGGTATTGACCATGTTTCCATCATCGCCGGTAGATTGCCCTCATGCTTCTGTCGGACCGCGACATCCGCGCCCAGATCACTGCCGGGCGCATCAGCCTCGACCCCTGGGACGCCTTGATGGTGCAGCCGTCCAGTGTGGACGTGCGCCTTGACCGCTATTTTCGGATCTTCGAGAACCACCGCTACGACTCGATCGACCCGGCGGCCGACCAGGACGACCTGACCCGGATGGTCACCCCGGTCGGCGCGGAGCCATTCATCCTGCACCCCGGCGAGTTCGTGCTGGGCGCCACCTACGAACACGTGCAACTGCCTGATGACGTCGCCGCCCGGCTCGAGGGCAAGTCGTCGCTGGGACGCCTGGGCCTGCTCACCCACTCGACGGCAGGGTTCATCGACCCGGGCTTCCAGGGCCACGTCACCCTCGAACTGAGCAATATGTCGAACCTGCCGATCAAGTTGTACCCGGGCATGAAGGTGGGCCAATTGTGTTTCTTCCAGCTGAGTTCACCGGCCGAACACCCTTATGGTTCGGCGGTCACGGGCTCGCACTACCAGGGCCAGCGCGGGCCGACGGCGAGTCGTTCGCACCGCGGTTTCAGCCGGATCGAGATCCCCGAGCAGGATTGAGGCTATTGCGGGGGCAGTAGCTCGATGATCTGGTCGTCTCCCAGGTCGATCAGCCCGCCGATCGGCAGGTCGAATCCCTGACCGGGTTCGAGCCGGGTCTGGGGCCCACCGGGCGGGGTCACGATGGTGCCGTTGGTCGAATCGAGGTCAACCACTGTGACACCGCGCTCGCCTGGCTCAAGGCGCAAGTGGGTACGGCTGATGTCGTGGTTCGGGCTGGGCACGCGGAGCAGTTCGGCCCGGCTGTCCCCAGCGTTGTTGGGTGCCCGACCCACCAGGATCGGCCCGATCAGCGGCAACCGGTCACCGGCCGAGGTAGCGATGATCGCCACCGCCGTCGGAGGTGGTGGTGGCGCGGCCGCCGCGAAGCCTTCGGGCCCCCACGGCCCGGCATTGCCGCGGGGTCCCTGGCCGAAGGTCTGGGCCGCCAGACCTGCCGCGCCGGGCTCCTGGCCGGGGGCGTAGCCGGGACGCTGGCCGAGTACCTCAGTCGATTCAAATCCGGTTACTGGTGCGGTGCTGGGCGGCGCTGGTGGGGCGAAACCGCCTCGTGGCGGGCTGACCGCCAGTTCGGGTGCCGGGGCAGGTGCTGCGATACCGAATGGTGGCGGCGCGGCACCACCGAACTGTGGTTCGGGTCGAACCGTTGGTTCGTCCTCGGCCCCCAGCTCAACCGCTTCGAGTTCGACAGGGGCCCCGGTGTCGATGGTGATGGTGGACGCCTCGACGGCGCCGGCGACCAGAGGCAGTTGCAGCATGCTGGCGGCCTGCACATCGTCGAGCACGATCTCGACGCGCGCCGCGTCCAGTGTTGCCTCGTACCAGGTTCGGGCCCCTGCCCCGGCGGCCAACTGTTCCCCTGAGTCTGCGTCCAGCACTCGTATCCTGCCGCGCAGCAGGCAGTGCAATTCCTGGTCATCCCAGAACAGCACCGCCAGGTTGGGCAGCCTGTCCAGGCCGTAGTTGGTCAGTACCGCGCTGATCCGGGTGATGGATGCGCTGGTCAGCAGCTCGTCCCAGACCGAGTTGAGCAGTTCGGATTGTGCGGCGGGGGCTGGCTCGCAGATGATCATTGAGGTCGGGCCACCCAGGACGACCCAGCGTCCCCGGGTGTAGGTGGCACGCCACGCTGCGTAAGCGGTCTTCATGGGGCTACCTCCATCATTGGATCACCGTACGCCAACTCGCTGCTCAACCGCGCCGGTAGGCCATCCGTTGCACGATCAGGTCGCCGATCGATTGCACCAGCTGTACCACGACGATCAGCACGACCACGGCCATCAGCAGCACCTCGCCGTTGAAACGCTGGTAGCCATATCTGATTGCGAAGTCGCCCACGCCGCCACCGCCGATGGCACCAGCCATGGTCGAGTAGCCGATGAGGGTGACCAGGGTGAGGGTGGCCCCGGAGATGAGGCCGGGCAACGATTCGGGCAGCAGCACCTTTTGCACTATCTGCCAGGTGTTGGCACCCATCACCTGGGCGGCCTCGATCTTGCCGGGCGAAACCTCGCGCAGTGCGGATTCAACCACTCGGGCGTAGAACGGGATCGCACCCACGGCCAGCGGAACGATCGCGGCTGTCGGACCGTAGGCGGTGCCGACAATCCAGCGGGTGAAGCCGAGGAGTGCGATCATCAGGATCAGGAAGGGCAGCGAACGTGCCAGGTTCACGATCACCCCGACCACCTGGTAGATGAGGATATTCGGTCGCAGGCCGTCGGGTGAGCTGAGCCGCAGCACCACCCCGACTACCAGCCCCAGGACGATGACGATCAGGAACGACCAGCCAACCATCCAGGCCGTCTGCCCGAGCGATTCGAGAAGTTCGGGGATGACTTCGGTCCAGGTGGCCTTCCTCATAGCCGCGCGCTCACTTCCCGCTCGCTGAGATAACGGTGTACTGCAGCCTGGTCGAAGACCCCTTCGGGGTGCGACAGTGCGACACGCAGGCGGCCCACCTGGCGGCCCGCGATCCGGTCCACCGATCCGCCCATGATGGATACATCGAGGCCGAAATGCCTGGTCAGACCGGAGATGATGGGCTCATGGGTGTGTTCGCCGGTGAATGTGAGGACGATGGAGTCCTGCCCACCGTCCAGGCTCGGGTCACCGGTGGGTAGCAGAAGGTCGGCCAGTTCGGACTCCGGCTCCTTGAGCAGGGTGAGCAACGGGCCCTGTTCGGCAACCCGCCCATCGGCCATCAGCGCTGCCGAGTCACAGATGCTGCGCACCACTTCCGATTCGTGGGTGATCAGCACGACTGTCACCCCGGTGCGCTGGTTGATCTCTTGCAGCAGGGCGAGGATTTGCTCGGTGGTTGCCGGGTCGAGCGCACTGGTGGCCTCGTCACAGAAGAGCACTTCGGGACGTGCGGCCAGCGCCCGGGCGATGCCGACGCGCTGCTTCTGCCCGCCGGACAGTTGCGAGGGGTAGCTGCGGGCGCGGTCGCTGAGGCCGACCAGGTCGAGCAGTTCGGCGACCCGGGCGTCCCGTTCGCGTTTGGCGATGCCCTGCACCTCTAGCGGAAAGGCGACGTTGGCGGCGGCGGTGCGCGAGTTCAACAGGTTGAAGTGCTGGAAGATCATGCCCATCCGGTGCCGCACCGAACGCAGTTGGGCACCGTTTAGCGAGGTCAGTTCGGCGCCTGCCACCGTCACCGAACCTGATGTTGGCCGTTCCAGTGCCGTCAGACACCGCATCAGGGTTGTCTTTCCGGCGCCGCTTCGGCCCAGGATGCCGAAGATGCCACCGTCGGGCACGTGCAGGGTTACGTCCTGCACGGCCGCGACGGCCTCACCCTTGGTCCGGCCGGGATACACCTTGGTCAGGTTGGTGACGGTGATCATGGCGCGTCCACACCGTCAGGCGGCGTGCGCTGGCAGCACGGAGCCCTGGTAGGTGTCGATGATGAACTGGGCCAGTTCGGGCGACTCCAGCGCCTCGGCCAGGGCCACGACGCGCGGATCGTCCTTGAGGGTCTCCTTGACGACCAGGACATTGGCGTACGGGTTGCCCTCGGCGGTCTCCAGGATCAGCGCGTCATCGGCGGGCACCAGTCCGGCCTCCAGCGCGTAGTTTCCGTTGACGATCGACAGCGTCACGGCCGGGTCGTCCAGCGAAGCAGCGAGTTGCGGCCGGTCGATCTTGACGAACGAGAGGTTCTTCGGGTTCTCCGCGATGTTGGCGTCGCTGATCTGCGAGTAGTCCAGGTCAGGGTCGTCGCGGTCGACGTCAAGCGTCAGCAGACCGGCGTCCTCGAGCAGGAACAGTGCCCGGGCCTGGTTGGTGGGGTCCTCGGGGATCGCGATCGCGGCATCGGCCGGCACCTGGGCCAGCGAGTCGACCTTCTTGGAATAGAGGCCGAGCGGCTCGACGTGGACGGTCGCCACGGCAACCAGGTCGGCACCCTCATGGTTTGCGTTCCAGTCGTTCAGGTAGGGCACGTGCTGGAAGAAGTTGGCATCCAGGTCGCCCTCGTTGACCAGCTGGTTCTGGTCGATCTGGCCGGAGTTCTCGGTCAGGTCGATATCGACATCATCGAGCAGGCCGAGGTTTTCGGCCTCACTGATCAGTTCAGCGTGCGGTACGACGTCTGCGATGACGCGAAGCGGGGTGCCGTTGCCGGAGTCGTCGCCCTCGGAGGTGGTGCCATTGCCGGAGCCACCGCAGGCCGCAAGTGAAACGAACAGGACGCCAGCAAGCGCGCTGGTCAGGACAGATCTGATTCGCATGGAAATTCCTTTGTGTTTGGGTGTCGGTTGGTGATCGTCCAACAGCACGGTCCGCAGCGATCTGCGCCACCAGGACAAGACCGCTGCAACTCTGATGAGGAGCGATCGGGTCCGTGCTGTCAGGCGGGCATGCACCGACAGCACATGGGCATCATCATGGTGGGACGGCAGGTGCCGCCCGAAACCTGGTGAATACCCATGGAGATGAGGGTAGACCATGAACTCAACTGCAACCAAGCAGGTCCACCAGCGCTGCGTCGCTGTGGCGATCGCTTGGTCAGGCCTGTTTGCGGGGTTTTCCGATTGCGGTGGTGCCGTCGGGGGTGACCAGGTACTGGTATCCGGCTGGTGATGTCCACTTGAAGTGGCCCGGTGCTGGCTGTTCGAGATGCCAGCCGCCATGGGTTTTCGCTCGGTGGGTAAACCGGGACAGTGGGCCCAGGTTGTCGAGCCGGGTCTGGTCCGGTTCGCCGGGTGTGTAGGGGATGGTGTGATCCATGTCACATCCCTTGGCTGCCCGGGTTCCGTAGGGGAAGACATCTACCGGGTTGCGCTGCTCGATCACGAACCGCATCCTGTCCGGGACCTCGTAGCCATTGACCGGGGTGATGGTGATTGGGTCAATGATTGGTCGGACGATGACCTTCGATCCTGCGAGGAATTCCGGTAGTTGCGTGGTGAGCAGGTGGCCCCAGTCCTGAACTGTCGCGATGCCTGCTGGTGGGCACGCTGGCCCATCGGTCAAGCCCGCGTGCAGGATGGGATCGTTTGCGTTGATGTGCACGACCAGGGTGTGGGTGGGCAGGGTTTCTTGCCCGAAGGCCTGACGTGCGAGGATCCCGACTGCCGCAGCGCGTCGGGCGTCCAGACTGTCGCCTGCTGCCCGGTGGTCTTCGGGG
>JBMNPP010000146.1:0-6842 GCA_050943675.1 Brooklawnia sp. | reverse complement strand
AGCTTCCCCGGCCAGTCGCAGACCGAGTGGCCGATCATGGCCGGTATCAGCAGTCGCGACATGGCCACCGGGGTGGGTTGGTACCCGCAGACGGCCGGGGCCGGGGAGATCGGCAATATGGTGCTGGCGGGCCACCGGCTGACCCATGGCGCGCCGTTCGCTGACCTGCTCGAACTGGATGTCGGTGACCAAGTGCGCATCACCACCTGCACACATGTGTTCACCTATCTGATCGAGGTGGCCCCCCGCGACCTGACCGTCCAGGCCCCCGATGATTGGGTGCTGGACGCGGTGCCCGGCGAACCGGGCCGGCAGCCGACCGGCCGCATGATCACCCTGGTCACCAGTCAGGACCTGCTGCCGACCCGTGACCGCTCCGTCGGCATGGGCATCCTGGCCTCGGCCGAACCACGCTGAGGTGCTGCCGGGCAGTTGCGCACTACACTTGCGCCCATGAGCGACCGAGACCTTCTGCGCGACCTGATCAACGAACTGGCTGTCGTCCGCGGCCGGGTGAGGCTGGCGTCGGGTCGTGAGGCCGACTACTACATCGATGTGCGGCGGGTGACCCTGGACGGGGTTGCCGCTCCGCTGGTCGGCCGGGTGATGCGTGAACTGGTCGCTGACTGGGATTTCGAGATGGTCGGCGGGCTGACGATGGGTGCTGACCCGGTCGCGGTCGCGATGCTGCACCAGGCCGCGGCAACCGGCGACCGGCTGGATGCCTTCGTGGTCCGCAAGGACGCCAAGACCCACGGGCTGCACAAGCGGATCGAGGGCTCCAGTGTCGCCGACAAGAAGGTGCTGGTGGTCGAGGACACCTCGACCACCGGGGGCTCGGCGCTGCAGGCAGTCGCTGCGCTGCGCGAGGCGGGCGCCCAGGTCATCGGCGTGGCCGTCGTGGTCGACCGGGCCACCGGTGCTGAAGAGGCCATCAAGGCCACCGGCCTGCCCTACCGCTACGCATTCGGCATCAACGACCTGGCGCTGTGAGCCCAACAAACGACCCGACCACCCCCGATGTCGGGGTCGGTCCGCACCCGCAACCATGGCCGGATGGTCCGCAGTTCGACCCCGAACTGCTGGCCGAGGGCGACCGGCGCAATGTGGTCGACAAGTACCGCTACTGGAGCATGACTGCGATCATCGCCGACCTGGACGCGCGGCGGGACACCCAGCGTCCGGCCCGGCTGCAGGTCGCCATCCAGAACTGGGAACACGACTTCAACATCGGCTCGATCGTGCGTACCGCCAATGCCTTCAATGCCGAGCGGGTGCACATCGTCGGGCGGCGTCGCTGGAACCGCCGCGGCGCGATGGTGACCGACCGCTACCTGCACGTCGAGCACCAGCCCGATGAGGCCGCACTGGCCGCCTACTGCGCCGCCGAGGGTCTCACCCTGATCGGGGTGGACAACCTGCCCGGTTCGGTGCCGCTGGAAACCACCGCGCTACCGCAGGCCTGCTGCCTGGTATTCGGTTCCGAGGGGCCCGGGCTGACCGAACAACTGGTGGCCGCCTGCGCCCGGCTGGTGGCCATCACCCAGTACGGTTCAACACGGTCGATCAATGCTGGTGCCGCTGCCGCCATCGCCATGTACCACTGGTCGCTGCAGCACATCGCGGGCGGCCAGGCACCTGAGGCCGAGGCTGGTCGGGGATGAGCGAGTTCGCTGCGCGCATCGATGCGCTGACCATTGACGACCTGCGGGCCGCAGGCAGCCTGAAGTGGACCACCTACCCGGGTGCCATCGGGGCCTGGGTTGCCGAGATGGATTTCGGGCTGGCCCCGCCAGTGGCCGCCGCGATCAACGAGCTGGTGCAACGGCAGCAGACCGGGTACGCACCGCTGGCGCTGCGCACTGGCCTGAAGCAGGCGACCGCCGATTTCGTGGCAGCCCGCTATGGCTGGGCGCCCGCACCGCAGCAGGTGCACTGGGTGCCCGACGTGCTGAGCGCCCTGGGCATCGTCATGACCCACTGGCTACCCGCAGGCTCGGGCATCATCATGCCCACACCGTGCTACATGCCCTTCGTCGACCTGCCGGGAGCCTTCGGGCACCGCCTGATCGAGCTGCCGATGCTGGCCGGCGAGGATGGCTGGCAGATGGACCTGGCCGCACTGGACGCCACCTTCGCTGCCGGTGCCCGGCTGCTGGTGCTCTGCAACCCGCACAACCCGATCGGCAAGGTCTACAGCCGCGCAGAACTGGAGCAGATCTGCCAGGTCGTCGAACGCCATGGCGGGCTGGTCTTCAGCGACGAGATCCACGCACCGATCACCTTCCCCGGTGTGCAGCACGTGCCCTACGCCGGCATCAGCGACACCGCTGCCCAGCACACCGTCACCGCGATGTCAGCCTCGAAGGCCTTCAACCTGGCCGGCCTCAAGTGCGCCCAGATGATCCTCACCAACGATGCCCATCAGCGCTTCTACACCAGCCAGGGCCACGGCCTGCCCTATGAGTCCTCCCCGATCGGCATGGCCGCCAACATCGCTGCCTTCACTCAGGGTGACCAGTGGCTGGTCGACGTACTGGAATACCTTCATGGCAATCGGGCACTGCTGGGCGAACTGGTCGCGGAACTGCTACCGCAGGTGAGGCTGACCACCCCCGAGGCGACCTTCCTGGCCTGGCTGGATTGCCGTGGGTTGGGCCTGGCAGATGCCCGCAAGCACTTTCTGGACGCCGGGGTCGCGCTGACCGATGGTGCTGATTGCGGTCAGGCGGGGCGCGGTAGCGTCCGGCTGAATTTCGCGCTGCCCAGACCCATCCTGCGGCAGGCGATCGAGCTGATGGCCGACTCGCTGAAGCGTGCTGGCTGAACCTGACACAATGGTTTGAGTCCTGACTGGAGGGGTTCAGACGTGGAAAAGCTACGGGTCGTCATCGCCAAACCGCTGGCCGAGGAGTACGTGGAGCGGTTACGTGCCGCCGAGCCCCGAGCCGATTTCGTGATCGAGCCCGAACTGTTGCCACCGATGCGCTGGCCGAGCGACCACACCGGTGATCCCGCCTTCAAGCGCACCGCTGAACAGGAAGCCCGGTTCACCGAACTGCTTGGTTCAGCTGACGTCCTCTATGGCATCCCGGGCAATGATTCAGCTGCCCTGGCGCGCGCAGTGGCGGGCAACCCGCGGTTGAAGTGGGTGCACATCATGGCTGCCGGTGGGGGCTCGCAGGTGGAGGCCGCACAGCTGGACGATGCTGACCTGGCCCGGGTTACCTTCACCACTTCTGCCGGTGTGCATGCCGCAACCCTGGCCGAATTCGCGCTGTTCGGTGTGCTGGCCGGTGCCAAGGACCTGCCGAAGCTGCTGCACCAGAAGGCCCGCCACCACTGGTCACCGAACCGTTGGGTGATGAAGCAGGTCGCCGACATGACGATCGTGGTGGTCGGCATGGGCAGCATCGGGCAGGAATGCGCCAAACGCTTCGCGGAACTCGGCGCCAGGGTGATCGGGGTCAACCGGTCGATCAAACCGGTCAGCCATGTGGCACAGCTCTACACCTCGGACGAGATCGTGGAGGCCGCCCGCGGTGCCGATGCCCTGGTCAATGCGTTGCCCGGCGCGGTCGGCACCGAGAACCTCATCAGCCGCGAGGTGCTGGAGGCGTTGACCCCCGGCGCGATCATCGCGAGCGTCGGCCGGGGCCACTGTATTGACGAGGACGCCATGACCGAGCTGCTGGCATCTGGCCGGTTGGGATTCGCTGCCCTTGATGTCACCCGCGTCGAGCCGCTGCCGTCGCACAGCCCGCTGTGGGACCTGCCGAATGTGGTGGTTTCGCCGCACACCGCAGCCAACTCCGAGAAGGAGGATTCCCGGATCGCCGACTTGTTCACCGCGAACCTCAAGGCATTCCTTGATGGTGGGAAGATGAGCAATATCGTTGACACCAGGTACTTCTACTAGGCCCACGAGGTGACCGTCCAGTTGCAGGCCCAACCGGTAGCCGACATCGGCAGCGGCATGCTGATCAATTACTCACCAGTCGCGCTGGCCCAGCGCACCACGCAATTGATGCGGCAGGTCTGGTTGCGCCTGGTGGGCCTGGTCATATCGGCGCTGATCTCGGGGTTCTGGTACTGGTACGCCGAGCCGCGGCTTGACAGCCCCATATTCTGGTTGCTCATCGGCACAGTGGTGGTCTCGCTGGTGCGCCTGGTGATGGCAATCGTGCAGCAGCGGCTGGCTCGCAGGTCGACCAGTCGGGTACCGCTCGGCCCGGCCTTCCAGATCGACAACCATGGTGTGGTGCTGGCAACCAGTCCCGAGGGTGAACGGCTGGGCTGGGCCGACGTGCAGGCCATCGCGGGCCGCAACAAGCGCTTCGCGCCAGGCCCGATGCTCGAATTCGAGTGGGGCGAGCGCCGCTGGTCAGTGCCGATCATCGCACTGGACGCCCGGCCCGCCGTCGTCGATTCGGCGCTGCGGGCGTTCTCGCTTGGGCGTTTCGGGCTCGACCTGAGCCGGGTGGACGACATCTGGTGACCGGGTTCAAAGGTCCGTCGGAACTTTGACACAATAGTAGGGCCCGGCCATCGCAGAACGATGGCACCTTCGTGGCGCGGGCCGCGACAATCAACAAGAAAGAAGTGAGCATGCCCATCGCAACCCCCGAGGTCTACCAGGAGATGTACGCCAAGGCCAAGGCGGGCGGTTACGCCTACCCGGCCATCAACGTCACCTCTTCACAGACCTTGATCGCTGCCATCCAGGGCTTCGCTGAGGCCGGCTCGGATGGCATCATCCAGTTCTCCAC
The DNA here is from genome assembly GCA_050943675.1 of Brooklawnia sp. Lineage (GTDB taxonomy): Bacteria > Actinomycetota > Actinomycetes > Propionibacteriales > Propionibacteriaceae > Brooklawnia. The sequence continues at coordinate 2,073 of JBMNPP010000146.1, read as the reverse complement.
CGGTGGTGCGGAGTACGCGTCCGGTTCAACCGTCAAGGACATGGTCAACGGCGCAGTCGCCCTGGCCGAGTTCGCGCATGTCGTGGCCAGGAACTACCCGGTCAATATCGGTTTGCACACTGACCACTGCCAGAAGGAAAAGCTCGACAAGTACGTCAACCCGCTGATCGCCATCTCGCAGGAGCGTGTCGACCGCGGCCAGGACCCGCTGTTCAATTCGCACATGTGGGACGGCTCGGCTGTCGAGGTCGAAGAGAACCTGCAGATCGCTGAAGAGCTGCTCGGTCGCACCTCCCGGGCAAAGATGATCCTTGAGATCGAGGTCGGCGCGGTCGGTGGCGAAGAGGATGGCGTGGTCGCCGAAATCAACGAGAAGCTGTACTCGACGGTCGAGGACGGCATGCGCACCCTCGAGGTGCTCGGCCTGGGTGAGAAGGGCCAGTACATCACTGCCCTGACCTTCGGCAATGTGCACGGGGTCTACAAGCCCGGCAATGTGAAGCTGCGCCCCGGGATCCTCAAGGAGATCCAGGACGCCTGCGGCGCCAAGTACGGTGTCGACAAGCCGTTCGACCTGGTCTTCCACGGTGGCTCAGGTTCCAGTGAGCAAGAGATCGCTGACGCAGTCAGCTACGGCGTGGTCAAGATGAACATTGACACTGACACCCAGTACGCCTTCACCCGCCCGGTCGTCGACTTCATGATGAAGAACTACGACGGCGTGCTGAAGATCGACGGTGAGGTCGGCAACAAGAAGCTGTACGACCCGCGCACCTGGGGCAAGCTCGCTGAGGCCAATATGGCCGCTCGAGTGGTCGAGGCCTGCCAGCAGCTGGGCTCGATCGGTACCCACAGCAACTGATCAACCAACACCAAACGGCCGGTGGTCCAGGAGTCTGGACCACCGGCCGTTTGCTTGTTCGCCTCAGTCGAGTTGCTGGGGGGCGGCACCCCTGTCCGCGCTCTGCGCGAGCATCGCGTAGATCTTCAGGGCATTGCTGACCGGACGCTCCCGATCGACCGGCACCCAGCCGGCCGCGTCCTGCTCGACCCGCCGCCGGGCCAGTTCCTCGTCGGAGACCTCCAGGTTGATCGAGCGTTCGGGGATGCTGATCGAGATCACGTCACCGTCGCGGATCAGGCCGATCGCACCGCCGGCAGCTGCCTCCGGGCTGACGTGCCCGATGCTCAGGCCACTGGAGCCGCCCGAGAACCGTCCATCAGTGATCAGTGCGCACTTGGGCCCCAGCCCCATCGCCTTGATGTAGCTGGTGGGGTAGAGCATCTCTTGCATGCCCGGGCCGCCCTTGGGGCCCTCATAGCGGACGATCACCACATCGCCGGGCTGGATTTGCCTGGACAGGATCGCCTCAACGGCGGCCTCCTGCGATTCGGTGACCCGCGCGGTGCCCCGGAAGTTCCACAGTTCTTCATCGACCCCAGCGGTCTTGACCACGCACCCGTCGACGGCGATGTTGCCGCGCAGGATCGCCAGACCACCGTCGACGGTGTAGGCATGCTCGACCGCACGGATGCAACCGTTGGTGGCGTCGGTGTCCAGTGAATCCCACATGGCCTGGGTCGAGAACATCTGGGTGGTCCGCACCCCACCGGGGGCGGCATGGAAGAGCCGGTCGGCCTCGGCAGTCGACTTGCCGCCCCGGATATCCCAGTCGGCCAGGTATTCGGTCAGCGAATCGGCATGCACCGAGTGGACGTCGGCACGCAGCAGCCCACCCCGGTGCAACTCGCCCAGGATCGCGGGGATGCCACCGGCCCGGTGCACATCCTCCATGAAGTAGTCCTTGGTGTTGGGGGCAACTTTGCAGATGCACGGCACCCGGCGGCTGAGCTCGTCGATGTCGTCCTGGGTGAAGTCGACACCGGCCTCCTGGGCACCGGCCAGCAAGTGCAGGATCGTGTTGGTCGAGCCGCCCATCGCGATGTCCATGGTCATTGCGTTCAGGAAGGCGTCCCGGGACGCGATCGACAGCGGCAGCACCGAGGCATCGTCGTTGTCGTACCAGCGCCTGGCCAGTACGACGACCTGCTCACCGGCCCGCACGAACAGTT
>JBMNPP010000145.1:0-6845 GCA_050943675.1 Brooklawnia sp. | reverse complement strand
AGTGATCAACCTGTTGGATGCTCCCGGCAACCCCGATTTCCTTGGCGAGCTTCGTGCTGGCCTGCGCGCCGCTGACGCCGCACTGTTCGTCGTCAGCGCTGCCGACGGAATCGACATCACCACCCAGATCCTGTGGTCGGAGTGCGCCAGTGTCGGTATGCCGCGCGCCATCGTGGTCACCAAGCTGGACACCGAGCGAGCCAGCTTCGAGCAGACCGTCCAGCTCTGCCAGGAGACCTTCGGCAGCGGTGTACACCCTGCCTACCTGCCCTTCGTCGACGACAACGACGACATCATCGGCAACCTGTCGCTGCTCAGCCGCAAGGTGCACGACTACTCCTCCGGCGAGCGCACCTGGCGCCAGGCCGAGGGTGCCGAACTGGCAGCCATCGAGGACTTCCGCACCGACTACGTCGAGACGATCATCACCGAGTCCGGCGACGACGAATTGCTCGAGCGGTATTTCGAGGGTGACGAACTGGCCGTCGACGAGGTCGTCAGCAATCTGATGAAGGCGATGTACCACGGCGAGTTCTACCCCCTGATCCCGGTCACCACCAGTGGTGTGGGCATCGAAGAGCTGATCGGCCTGATCGACAAGGGCTTCCCCACCCCGCGGCGCTGGAAGGCCCCGCTGATCACCGACCTGGCCGGCGAGATGGTCGAGATCGACCAGATCAGCGTGGACGGACCCGTGCTGGGCGAGGTCATCCGGACGACTTCAGACCCCTACGCCGGCCGGCTGTCGATGGTGCGGGTATTCAACGGCACCCTCAAGCCGGATAGCACCGTGCATGTTGCCGGCCGCAGTGACCCCACCGACGAGCGGGTAGGCCTGCTGACCGCACCCAATGGCTTCGAACTGTGCCCCAAGGCGCAGGCCCTGGCCGGCGAGATCGTGATGGTCGCCAAGCTGGGCAGCGCGGAGACCGGTGACACCATCAGCGACGGCAGCCAGCCGGCCCGTGTCATCGAGCCGTGGCTGCTGCCCGAGCCGCTGTTGCCGATCGCCATCCGCGCTGCCTCACGCAATGACGAGGACAAGCTGGCCGGCGCCCTGCAGCGGCTGGCTGTCGAGGACACCACCGTGAAGCTGGAACGCGCCTCGGGCACCGACCAGTTGCTGCTGTGGACGATGGGCCAGGCCCACCAGGACCTGGTGATGAGCCGGTTGACCGATCGATATGGCGTCAACATCGTTGCCGACGAGATCCGCACTGCCCTGCGGGAGACCTTCGTCGGCAAGGCTGATGTGCTTGGTCGCCACGTCAAGCAGTCCGGTGGCCACGGCCAGTACGCGGTCTGCAACATCAAGGTCGAGCCCAACCAGCGTGGGGCCGGCTTCGAGTTCATCGACCAGGTCGTCGGCGGCGCAGTCCCCCGCCAGTTCATCCCCTCGGTGGAGAAGGGTGTGCGGGCCCAGATGGACAAGGGCACCCTGACCGGTTTCCCGATGGTCGACATCAAGGTCACCCTCTACGACGGCAAGGCCCACTCGGTCGACTCCTCCGACATGGCCTTCCAGTCGGCGGGCGCCCTGGCCCTCAAGCAGGCAGCCAACCCCAACACCGTCGCACTGCTGGAGCCGCTCGATGAGGTCAGCGTGACGATCAGCGACGAGTACCTGGGTGCGGTCATCACCGACCTGGGCAACCGGCGCGGTCAGGTGCTGGGCACCGATTCGACCGGCGATGGCCGGACCACGGTCCGGGCCCTGGTCCCCGAGTCCGAGATGAGCCGCTATGCGATCGACCTGCGTGGCCTGGCCAGGGGCACTGGCAAGTTCACCCGCGAATTCCACGGCTACGAACTGATGCCGTCGAACCTGGCCCAGGAATACATGGAGAAGTAGGCAGGAAGCACCTGACAATTGGGGGCACCAGCCGGTTGGCTGATGCCCCCAATACTTTTGTCAGCGGGTGTTGACCAGTGGTGTCAGGTGGGCCGCCCGGGGGTCGTCCCGGTCGATGAGTTCCTTGCCGAACGGGAAGGCTGTCACCGGGATCATCATGATGCTGACCACCGCGTTGGCGATACCCACGATCGTGATGGCCTGGGTGGCAGCGGTGACGATGTGCAGGACCACCAGCAGCCAGCCCACCGTCAGGAACCACACGAGGTTCATCAGTGTCGAGCCAGTACCTGCGGTGGGCTTCTTGACCACCAGTGTGCCGAACGGCCAGAGCACATAACGGGCCATCTTGAAGGATGCGACGCCTGCCGGGATCGTGATGATCAGCAGGCAGGCGATCAGCCCGGCAATGAAGTAGCCTGCCGCCAACCAGATGCCGCCCAGCAGTAGCCAAAGTACGTTGAGAAGGGTGCGCATGCCATAAATGCTGCCAGCCGCCCTTGGTCAGCCGAAACCTGCCAGTGGCACTTGGGGGGAATTTCCGGGGTCAACCAGTATCCTGTCGGTCATGCCAAATGCCGGGGTCTCACGTGGGGTTGTGTCATATGTGCGGCGCAGTCCGCGCATGAACCCCTCCCAACGAGCGGCGATGCACCGGCTGGCCAGTCGCTACCTGGTGGCCGTGCCGCACGGTGAACTGGAAACCTCGGTGTCGCCGCAGGCCCGGGTCGACTGGAAGACCGAGTTCGGCCGCGCGGTCGGGCCGGATACCTCCGAACTGCTGGTCGAGATCGGTTCGGGCACCGGTGACGCGCTGGTTGCCAGCGCCCTGGCAAATCCACAGGCCAGCCTGGTCGCCTTCGAGGTGTACGAACGTGCGGTGGCCAGCACGATGTCGAAACTCGCCGCTGCCCAGGTAAACAACGTGCGGATCCTGATGGTGGACGGGGTGCAGGGGCTGCAGGTGCTCTTCGAGCCGGCCACGATTACCCGGTTGACGACGTTCTTCCCGGACCCCTGGCACAAGAAGCGCCACCACAAGCGTCGTCTGATCCAGCCCGCATTCGCCGAACTGGTGACCAACCGGTTGGTTGCCGACGGTCGCTGGCTGCTGGCCACCGACTGGGCAGATTACGCCGAGCACATGCGTGCAGTGCTGGACGTCGCACCCGGTCTGGTCAATGAGCACCAGGGCCAGGCCGGCTGGGCGCCGCGTCCGGCCAGCCGCCCGATCACCAGGTTCGAGCAGCGCGGCATCGACGCAGGACGCCGGGTATTCGACCTCTCCTACCGGAGGCAGGCGTGACTGGTTTGCGGCGCTGGCGGCTGGACCTGGCCTATGACGGCACCGGCTTCCACGGCTGGGCGGCCCAGGATGGGCTGCGTACCGTGCAGGGCGAACTGGAGCACTGGATCCGGTTGGTGTTGCGCCTGGCAGACCCCACCCGGCTGACTGTGGCCGGGCGCACCGATGCCGGGGTCCACGCCCGCGGCCAGGTGGCCCACCTGGACCTGCCGGAGGAAGTGGACGCCAGCGGTCTGGCCGGTCGATTGGGGCGGGTGCTGCCCGGCGATGTCGTGCTGCATCAGGTGCAGGTGGCCCCCGAGGGCTTCGATGCGCGGTTCTCGGCCATCTGGCGGCGCTATGTCTACCGGCTATGGGACGCCGAGGCGGTGGTTGATCCATTGCTGCGCAACCAGGTCACCCGGGTCATCGACCGGCTTGATGTGGCGGCCATGGATGCGGCGGCGGGGCTGTTGGTGGGACTGCGCGACTTTGCGCCGTTTTGCCGGCGGCGTGAAGGTGCCACCACCATCCGGCACCTGACCCGGCTAGGGGTGCGGCGCGAGCCGTCCTCGGGGACCATCGAGTGCACCGTGCAGGCCGACGCCTTCTGCCATTCGATGGTGCGCTCACTGGTCGGGGCGCTGTGGGCGGTCGGTGCGGGCCGCCGGGACGCCGCGTGGCTGGCCCGGGTGGCCAGCCAACCCATCCGCAGCAACGAAGTGCATGTGATGCGGCCCGAGGGGCTCTGCCTGGAAGAAGTCGGGTACCCGCCGGCCGAGGAACTCGCTGAGCGCGCCCAGCAGGCCCGTGCCGTGCGCAGACTGGAGGACGACAGGCCGTGAGCCACTATTTCGAGACTCCCGACCGGTCCGGCCGGCGCCATGAGGTGCGGGCCACCATCTGGGGACGCGACTACACCTTCACCTCCGCCCCGGGCGTATTCAGCGCGCACCGCCTGGATATCGGCACCCGGGTGCTGTTCCGCAGCACTGCTCCCCCGCCGGCTGACACCAGGCGGCTGCTCGACCTGGGCTGCGGTTTCGGCCCGATAGCGATCGCACTTGCCCTTGAATGCCCCAACGCCCAGATCGACGCTGTTGACGTGAACGACCTGGCGCTGGAGTTGACCCGCCACAACGCCCTGCACCACCAGGTCGAGGCGCGGGTCCGTACCGCCCGGCCAGAACTGGTGCCCGACGATGGCCCATATGACGAGATCTGGTCGAACCCACCGATCCGGATCGGCAAACCGGCCCTGCACCAACTGCTGACCACCTGGCTACCCCGGCTGCGACCCGGCGGGTTGTTCTGGCTGGTTGTGGGCAAGAACCTCGGGGCGGATTCGCTGCAGGCCTGGCTGGAGGATCAGGGCTGGCCGACGCAGCGGGTGGCCTCGGCCAAGGGATTCCGGGTACTGCGCGGCACCACCGCGGCAGATCGGGAATAACCAGGGCCGCCATTTTGCTGTACGGGTTAGCGGTCTGGTCCGGCCAGACCTGCATCAAGTCAACAGGTCCCCCGACAACCCCCTCACGGGAGAGGAAGCGAAGCGATTATGGCCATCTACACACTGCCTGATCTGGACTACGACTACGGGGCACTTGAGCCTCACATCAGTGGTGAGATCATGCAACTCCACCACGACAAGCACCACAAGGCCTACGTGGACGGCGCGAACACTGCGCTGGAGAAGCTGGCCGAGGCCCGCGCGAAGAGCGAATTCGGCGCCATCAGCAAGCTGGAGAAGGACCTTGCATTCAATCTTGGCGGCCACACCAACCACAGCATCTTCTGGAAGAACCTGAGCCCGGATGCAGCCGAGCGTCCCGATGGCGAACTGGCCGCCGCGATCGATGAGTACTTCGACAGCTTCGACGGGTTCAAGGCGCAGTTCAGCGAGGCCGCCAAGTCCATCCAGGGTTCGGGTTGGGGCGCCCTGGTCTACGACCCGATCGTCGGCCGCCTGAACACCCTGGCCTTCTACGACCAGCAGAACAACATGCCGGTGGGTTCGGTACCGCTGCTGCTGCTCGACATGTGGGAGCACGCCTTCTACCTGCAGTACAAGAACGTGAAGGCCGATTACGTCACCGCCTTCTGGAATATCGTCAACTGGGGCGACGTCGCCGAGCGCTTCGCCGCAGCCAGGGCCTGACAAACCAGCGACCTGAGCGCCCTCGTCCTGGACGGGGGCGCTCTTTGCTGCCAGAACAAAGAAGTTCTTAACCAAACAACCCTGTCCGACTAGGCGTCTTGCCAATTCCAAAGTGTTTTCTTGGAGTTTTCTCAGGGTTTGATTACACTGATTCCCGTGATGAAGACACCCCTGATTGCAGGGATCGCGGCGGTTGTAGCAGCCACCTCGATCGGCATGGGCGGTTTGGCTAGTGCGGCCGACAAGGCGATCACCTTGTCGATCGACGGTCAAGCCCAGCAGATGCACGTCTGGGGCTCCACAGTGGCCGACGTCCTGGACAGCCAGGACCTCACCCTTGGAGCACGCGACCAGGTCAGCCCGGCACTCACCGAGGCGATCTCGGACGGCAGCATCATCGAAGTCAACTTTGCTCGCCCGCTGACAGTACTCAGCGAGGGCGACGCCGAAACCCACTGGACCAGAGCCACCACCCTGTCGGCAGCCCTGCCCGAACTGGGCCTGCACGACCCCGAGGTGCGGCTGTCTGTCTCCCGTTCCACACCACTGGGACGCGAAGGGCTCACCTTCGCCGCCAGCACGCCGAAGAACATCGAGATCGTGCTTGCCGAGGGCAGCCGCAAGGTCACCTCCACCGCCAGTGATGTCAACTCCGTGCTGTTCGACAACGGCATCATCGTTGACGCTGACGACCGGGTCAGCCCCGAACTTGGCACCCGCCTGAGCGACGACATGTTGATCACCGTCAACTTCGTTGACGTGCGTGAGGTCACCGAGACCGAACCCATCGATTTCAAGACCGTCGAGTCTGATGACGCCGATCTGCTCCAGGGCGCCTCCGAGGTGACCCGAGAGGGCAAGCGCGGCGAGAAATCGGTGACCTATGAAATCACCTACGTCGACGGCAAGGAACAGTCGCGCAAACTGCTCGACGAGCAGGTCACGACCAAGGCCGTCGATGAACTACGCAACGTGGGCACCAGGCCCGCGCCCGCAGACTACAGCGGCAGCCATGCCGAATGGCTCGCTGCGGCCGGCATCGACCCGGCCGACTGGAATGCCGCAGAGATCCTGATCACCAGGGAATCAACCTGGAACCCGAACGCCGTCAACCCGTCCAGCGGCGCTTGCGGTCTGGTGCAGGCACTCCCCTGTTCGAAACTTGGACCCAATTGGAACGACCCGATCGTCGCACTCAAGTGGGGCGACAACTACGTGAAGCAGCGCTATGGCGGCTGGCAGGGGGCCCTGTCCCACTCCTACGCCAACGGCTGGTACTGACAAGAGGACGTTTTCATGAAACTCACCAAGAAGCCCTTGATTGCCCTGATAGCGGGCGGAGTGGCAGCCACCTCCCTGGGCCTGGGCGGCTACGCCAGCGCAATGACCAAGGACATCACCCTCACCGTTGACGGCCAGGCCGCCGAGGTGAGCGTCTGGGGCCGCACCGTGGCCGACGCGCTGTCTGCCCACGACATCGAACTCACCCGGCACGACGAGGTCTCGCCCGCCGCTGACACCGCCATCGCCGATGGCAGTGTGGTGAACGT
>JBMNPP010000144.1:0-6859 GCA_050943675.1 Brooklawnia sp. | reverse complement strand
CTCCGCGACCGTGCGGGGGCACAGTCCTCAGTTGACCACCGGATGCCCACCTGACTGCCAGGCCCCGATTCCGCCAGTCAGGTGGTGCAGGTTGGCAAAGCCCGCTGCCTGCATCTCTTGCAGTGCCGCACGCGACCGGTTGCCCGAACGGCAATAGATCGCATAGGTGGCCTCGGCGTCGAGGCTGGCGATCTGGTCGGTGAAGCCGGGGTCGTTGATGTCGATATTGATCGCACCGGGCAGGTGACCCGAGGCAAATTCGTCCGCGGTGCGCACGTCGAGCACCACGACCCCCGGCTGTTCGACCAGCGACGCGAAGCCGGCGACGCCCAGGTTTTCGCCGAGTGCCGTGACTTGCGCTGATGTCGGCGCGCTGGCGGCCGGGGCCGCTGGCGGCGCTGATGTCGCCGTGCTGCAACCAGTGAGCCCAACCAGGGCAGCGATCAACAAGGTGCCAGAAAGCCTGCGCAAGTCCATGGCCGAACAGTCTATGGCCCGGAAGTCGGGATCACACCTGCTCCATCACGCATTCACTCCATCACCGACGCGGGCATCCGGCTGTCCGCGCTGACGTGATGGGAGCCCGAGCGAAGGGTATTGTCAATGGCATAGTCCCCCCGCCGCCTCTCATCGCGTTAGCGGTGATGCACACTGCGGGGGTCCTCTGTTTTCGAGTCCCGTGCGGGTTCCGTCCTCACTGTCGATCAGCGGGTGGACTATCTGTACGACCGAAACTATTTCGGCAGAGGGTTGAGCGGCTCGCCGGACTGAATCTCCACTACTTCCTCGCTCGGAACACGTCATCGGGATGCCCTGCACGAGCGGAACCTGTCCACGTCCCGCGGCTCTTCGCCCGCAACTATCGCGCCTTGGTGGGTTGGCATTGGGTGGAGGTAAACTTGTGGATGAAGCGGTGGGCAACCCGTGCTAGTCCTGAAATAACGGACCGTCAGAAGGCGGGGGACTGGCCTACCGCTTCTCTTTTCGGTACCGGGGTCATTTCTTCATTTGACTGCCCGACTCACTGACTCGTGCGACCCACCTCCGACAGCGCCGAGACGCCCCGCCTGTTCGACGAGCAACTTCGAGGTGTCCATCCCAAATCGATGCACTGGCCCTTCGTGAACCTGGCCACCTTCCTACCCAGGGGATCGCCTACTCGGACAACACTTGTTTGACTAGGTGTTTTGACTTGTGTTTCATATAGGTATTCGATTAGACTGGGCTCTATGGAGGACACCCCCGGGGGCCTTACCCCACCCAACTTTGACCCATCCGATGAACCTGACGAACCTGACGAACTGGACTGGGCTCACCCGGCAACCAGTGCCGAGGCTTTCGAGGCCCTGGGTTATGCCACTGAGCAATTGCGTTGTGCTGAGGTGGCTCAGTTGATCGCGATCGCCCATGCTGCCGACCTGTACGAAGTTGACCTGACCCACGTGCTGGACGGTATGGAACGCCTGATCGAGGGTGGCCATGAGGGCACCCCGCTGGTCGGGGAGTTCCTGAGCCTTGAGATCGGTGGCCTGCTGGGTGTCTCTCCGCAGTCGGCAGCGCATCGCATCTCGCAGGCCCTGGATTTGCGGCACCGGTTCCCGAAGTTGTGGCAAACAGTGCTGGCGGGGGATGTGCGGGTTTGGCAGGTCAACTACGTCATCGATCGCACCATCGCGCTGGGTGAGAAGGCTGCCGGGTGGGTCGATGAGCGCGTCGCGGCCACGTTGGCGCGGCATGGGTTCGGTTGGGTGATGAAGCATCTGCAGTCCTGGATTGATGTAGCCGATCCTGAGGCTGCTTGGGAGCGGGCCCAGGCCAAGGTCCGGGACCGCCGGGTGGTGGTGTCGGGGATTGAGCACGGGTCGGTGAGGATGTGGGGGCAGTTGAGTCCAGCCGATGGGGTCCGTTTTGATCATGCGTTGACCCAGATCGCGCAGAACCTGCCGGAGGATCACCGGGCTGTGGGGGAGAGTCTGGATGCTCGCCGGGCTGCTGCGGTCGGGATCCTCGCGCGTCAGGCATTCGGGCAGGAGGCGCTGCCGACGCACACCCTGGTGGTGCACGTCAACGCCACTGATCCCGCGCTGCTGGGCAAGACCCCGGCCGATTGCGGCACCACGCTGACCGATGAGGCCCCCAGTGGCCCGGTCGTGGTCACGACCGATGGCCCGGCCTGCCCACCTGCCGGGATCGCCCTGGTCGAGGGCTGGGGCCACCTGCTGACCACACTGCTGCCGGAGTTCCTGGCTGGGTCGAAGGTCATCGTCCGGCCAGTCATCGACCCGACCACGATCACCCCGTTCGATGGTTATGAGGTGCCGGATCGGATGCGGTTCGTGATCGAGCAGCGCAACCCGGTCGACGTGTTCCTTATGGGACCAGGGCGGCGTCGGGTTGTGACATGGATCACACGATCCCGTACACACCCGGTGAACCAGATCAGACAAGGCTCGACAACCTGGGTCCGCTGTCCCGGTTCACTCATCGGGCAAAAACGCGTGGCGGTTGGCATCTTGAACAGCCCGTACCGGGCCACTTCGAGTGGACATCACCGGCCGGGTACCAGTACTTGGTGACCCCGGACGGAACCACCGCCATCGGCAAGCCTGAAAAGAAGGCCGAGGGGGAGTAGAAGTTCGCGCACCAACCGGGTCCGGAACGCACTGACCCGTCAGTTCGTGCCGCGCTCAGGCATGCCTTCTGATCTCAGCAGGGCATCTGCACCATGAGGCAGGCCACCCGCTTCCTCCCGCGGGCCGGGCAGACCCTGGAGGCGTGCTGTTCAAGCGTGGGTATTCGTAACGAGGCAGCGCACACAGCCGTGGCCGATGCGCGAGCCACAGCGCAACTGTTACGGCACTACCTGCGTGGGCTGACCTGGCGGCAGGTAACAAGGCGCTTCGCTGGCCGCATTCAGGCCCGTCAGAAGTCGCAGCCCGCCTTCGGGGTGAGTCGGCAGCAACTCTCCGCGACCCAGACGCAGTGGGTGGCCGAACGACCAAACAACTCCCTCGCGTGGAATCGATTCAAGGAGCAGAGCTCTATCTCGCTCTGGTTGATCGGGTACTTGAAGACCGGCGCCTGTCGGCCGCTGAAATCCGGGAACTCGCTCGGATCTCGAATGACCGCGGCCTGAAGAACCACCAACTTCGGAAGCTGCATCGCGAGTACATCCGCGGGCTATGCCAGGTTGCCTATGCCGACGGCGCCATCGCTGCCGATGATCACGCCGACCTGGTCAAGGTGACGGAATTGCTGCGGCTGCAGCCAGCCGACCTGGCCGAGGCAATGGACAATGCGCGTGTTCGCAGGTTCCCGGCAACGTCGCTACCGCCTCCTGGGTCCCTCATTGCATTCACTGGTGACCATCCAGACTTCTCCCGCGATCTGCTCGAGGGCATGGCTGCCGGGGGTGGCCTGCAGGTACATCCACGGGTGACCAAGAAGGTCGAGTTGCTCGTGGCCAGCGACTTCAACAGTCAATCGTCGAAGGCCAGGAAGGCACGCGAATACGCCATCCCGATCATGCCGGTCACGACTTTTGCTCGGGTCGTCGGTCTGACCCGGTGAACACAGGTCTGAGCGCGTCCGTCGCTGAATTGGGCTAAGGAACAGGCGGCTTCAGCTGATGAGGGCCTGCCATGCCTGCGAGATCCTGAGCGAGGCTGGGGGCTGTCCCTGGCGCCCCCACAACAGACAATGTCAGAGCCTCCAGTTAGCCTCAATTCATGCAATCGATCCCGAAATTCTGGGCCAAGAGCAAGGCTGGTGGCCAACCCCATAGTCTGGTCGGCCATTTGCTCGACTAGGCAGCCGTGGCGGAGCTGAATTGGGACGATTTCGCGAGCGAACACATCTGCAGGATTCTGGATGAAGCAACGTCGGGTCGGGGTCGTGAACTCTACGTGATGGCAGCTCTGTTGCACGACGTCGGGAAGGCGACGCCCGCCTTTCAGTTGAAGGGAATGGCCAGCCCTGAGTTGGTGGCGCCGGTTCAGATGGTGGGGCTCTCTCTCCCGCCCTCGTTACGCGGAAAACCCTGGCCACACGGTAATGCAGGAGCCTTCATCGTGCGCCGTGCGTTGCAGCGGCACAGGGCCGTAGGGCTCGAATGGCTCAGTGCTGTCATTCAGGGCCACCACGGGAGATTCGGCAAAACTCCAGTTCGCGCACCGAGGGCCCATGGCGACAGCAACTGGACCAATGCGCAGGACTTGTTGGTTGAGTCTGTCACCAGCGCGTTTGGGATTTCACTTGACAATTGGTCAGTTGGCCCCGTTTCTCGAGGAGTCCAAATGGCCGTTTCTGGTTTCGTCATGATGGCTGACTGGATCGCCTCCGGAGACGGTTTTCCTGGGTTGGGGCTGGACGTTGAACCGACTGTGGAGCAGGCGCGTGAGAGAGCCGCACGGGCATGGCAGTACCTTGACCTTCGCGGTCGGTGGAATCTTCACGAAGCGGTGAGCGATAGACGCGCTTTCCAGGATCGCTTCGGATATCCGCCCAGGCCGCTGCAGGCGAGTGCTGTCGAAATGGCAATGAACATGCACGCCCCGGGGTTTTGGTGATCGAGGCACCCATGGGTGAAGGGAAGACGGAGGCGGCGTTGGCGGCAGCCGAGGTGCTCGCCGTTCGTTTTGGATTGGGTGGGGTCACGTTCGCGATGCCCACTCAAGGGACCACGGACGCGATGTACAAGAGGGTTGTCAAATGGGCCCAGAACGCAGACCCGGGTACGCCGGTAGCCCTACTGCACGGCAAGGCGATGCTGAACGAGGACTGGGTCGAACGTCTTGAGGGTGCTCGCATCACGGGATTGAACGAAGACGAGTTCGACCTGGACAATGAATACGGATTGGTCACGCAGAGCAGCGAGCCCGTTCCGTCGCAGTGGCTGCTCGGCCGTTACCGGGGCCTTCTATCAACCATCGCAGTTGCCACAATTGACCAGGTTCTCTGGGCTGCAACCCGAACAAAGTTCGTGGCGCTTCGACATGCTGGCCTGTCGGGCCGCGTGCTAGTGATCGACGAGGTGCACTCCTACGACGCTTATATGTCGGTGTTCCTGGACGAGTTGCTCAGATGGTGTGGTCGATTGGCCATCCCCGTAATTCTCGTTTCGGCGACCTTGTCGACCAAGGTCCGATCCCGCTTGGCTCTTGCCTGGGCACGTGGCAGTCAATCGGATATTCAATCTCTGGAGGCCTCGAGAGGCTATCCAGCCGTCACGTCTGTCAGCGACGGGCAGGCAATCGCGCAGGTAAGCCCGCAATACAGAGCCGATCTGGCTGTTGATATCTGCGTCCTCGATAGTCCCGCACTTGAATCAGTTGACGCCTTGGCGGCCGCGGTTCGTGCACAGTTGTCAGAGGGTGGCTGCGGGCTGGTCATCGTCAATACGACGTGGGCGAGGACAACGTGCGCGCGGAGCCTCTATCGACACTTCGGCTTCCAGCAGAAGCCCGCACAGCGTGTCGGGCTGCACCGATGAGAACCGGACGGCTTCCATCCGCTAGCCTAGTGCCAGCACGCGCTGTGCTGCACCGATGAGAACCGGACGGCTTCCATCCGGTAGCCTACTGCCAGCACGCGCCGTGCTTGTCGAGCGAGTCACCGCCGTGAGGGGCTCGCCACTAATTCTAGGAGAGAGAGAGTATGCCCCCCCGAATTGTTGCGCCCGAGATTCGGGCGGTTCAGGAAGGGCCTGGCCGCCGCGGTGGCGGCCGTGCTGGTCGCCGGCGGTCTGACCGCTACCGTCCCGGCGGTTGCAGACACCACAACCTTCAACCCGTTCGTCGCCAACAACGGGTTCTCGATCGTCGCCACGGGGAACGCGACGATCGGCAACAACGAGATCGAGGGTTCGATCGCCGCATTCGGCTCGATCGAGGCGACCACGTCGAACTTCCCCCTGGTGCACAAGGTGGCAGGGGTGGGGGACTACGCCGTCCCGACGGTCGACGGCGACCCCGTCCGCATCCTGGCTGGTTCCTTCGTCGGCACCGGCAACATCGCGGTGACCAACGCCGGCCATGAAGGGTCCCCCGGCGTGTCCGACGCGATCGCCAAGCTCGCGAGCATCGACGGGCTCCAGGGCGGCCCGCGCGGCGACTGGCTCCGCGTCAGCAACAGCTACGGCAGCTCCGATCAGGGCAACCTCGACCTCGAGGCCCTGAAGCTGTCCACGAACCCCACACTCGAGGGGAACGTCAAGACCGAGCACGGCTCGGTCGCCGACTACTTCGAGGGGCTCGGGCAGCAGGTCGAGCAGACCAACTCCTGCCTCCTCGCCATGTACGGGTCCGAACTAGCGACCCGCGTCCAGGTCCAGACCGACGGCGGGATGGTCTCCCCCTCCGGGTTCAGCTCGACCCAGCCGAACTATCTCGACTACAGCGAGGTCGCGGGCAAGATCATCAAGCAGGACAAATTCGGGGGATACGTCCCGACCGCGGCCGCTCCGCTCGTCATCCGCGTCGCCGACGGCACAACGACCCTCGGACAGGTGAACGTCGAGGGTTGGTCGTCGTCCGCCGGCGCACAGCAGACGTTCTCGCGCTACATCATGTTCGACCTGTCCCAGGTGACCAACCCCGTCACGATCAACGGGCTAGAGATGGGCGCCATCTGGGCCCCCAACTCCGACGTGACCTTCGACTCGAACGTCACGCACAACGGGCAGATCTTCGCCGGCGGCAACTTCACCAGCCGCGGTGCGGGCGAGCTGCACCACCACACCTTCATGGGCGCCCTCCCCTGCGGCGCCAGCGACCCGTGGATCGGGACGACGGTGTCGGTGCCGGGGTCCGAGGGCAAGGTCGTGCCGTTCACCGGTGGGACGTTGGTGGACACGGTGGCC
>JBMNPP010000143.1:0-7035 GCA_050943675.1 Brooklawnia sp. | reverse complement strand
AGTTGGCCGTAGTCAGCCAGCGGCGTTCCGGTGGCGACGTGGGCATTCCACAACCGGGCACCGTCCAGGTGCATCGCAACCCCGGCGCTGCCGCAGGCCGCCCGCACTTCACGCAGCAACCCGATCGGGTGAATGGTGCCGCCACCGAAGTTGTGGGTGTTCTCGATCTCAACCGCTGCGGTCTGCACCAGGAAGGGCCCGGTGCCGGTGGTCACCAGGTTGGTGATGTCTGCCAGCCGGGCGATACCTGCGGTGCCCGAGGATGCCTGCCAGGTGCGCATCGTCACCCCGTGCAGGCTGGCGTGGGCGCCCATCTCGGCCCGGGCGATATGCGCCTGGTGGTCGCAGAGCACTTCGCTGCCCCTGGGCACCAGCAGCCAGATGCCGAGCATATTGGCCATCGAACCTGTCGGGCAGAACAGGCCGGCTTCATGGCCGAGCAGGTCGGCGGTCCGTGCCTCAAGTTCATTGATCGAGGGGTCTTCGCCGTAGACATCGTCACCGACATCGGCATTGGCCATCGCGGCCCGCATGGCGGGGCTCGGCCTGGTAAGCGTGTCCGAACGCAGGTCGGCCAGAAGTTTGGCTGCCATCAGTAGTTCCAGTCCGGCACGTGTACCGGTCCGCGACGCAATTCACGGCTCTGGTTGACCCGCTCGGCGATCATGAACGCCAACTCCAGGGACTGGTTGCGGTTCAGTCGTGGATCGCAGGCTGTTTCGTAGCGCGCGTCCAGGTCTGCCTCCGACAGGTGGAAGGCACCCCCGACGCACTCTGTGACGTCCTCGCCGGTCAGCTCGACGTGCACACCGCCGGGCCAGCTGCCCAGCTTGTCGTGCACATCGAAGAAGCCGTTCAGTTCATCGGCCACATCGGTGTATGAGCGGGTCTTGTAGCCATTGCCGGCAGCGAAGGTGTTGCCGTGCATCGGGTCGCAGACCCAGGCGACCTTGCGGCCGGACTTCTCGACCGTCTCGATGACGGCGGGCAGCCGCTCGCGCACCAGTTTGGCACCCATCCGGGTGATGAAGGTGATGCGGCCGGGGACCCGGTCAGGGTCGAGCCGGTCAGCGATCTCGAGCGCGTCGGCACCACTCGCGTCCGGGCCGAGCTTGATCCCCAGGGGATTCTGGACGCGCCGCAGCAACTCGACCTGGGCGCCGTCCGGCTGCCGGGTGCGCTCACCGATCCACACCATGTGGCCCGAGGTGTCGTAGGGCAGGTTGCTGCGCGAGTCGATGCGGGTCATCGCGTATTCGTAGTCGAGCAGCAACGCTTCATGCGATGCGTAGAAGTCGACCATGCTCAGGGTGTCGTCGTGGACGCCGCAGGCCAGCATGAAACCCAGCGCACGTTCGATCTCGTCAGCCATGCGCTCATAGCGCAGCTCGATCCGGGAATCCCGCACGAAACTTGAATTCCACGCCTGCAGGTGCCGCAGGTCGGCGAAACCACCGGTGACGAAGGCTCGCACCAGATTGAGGGTGGCGGCCGAGGCGTTGTACATGGTCATCAACCGGTCAGGGTCGTGGCGCCTGGACTCGGGGGTGAATTCGAAACCGTTGACCGCATCGCCGCGGTAGGCAGGCAGGGTGACGCCGTCGCGGGTCTCGGTGTCACTGGATCGCGGCTTGGCATACTGCCCGGCGATGCGTCCCACCTTGACCACCGGCAGTTGCGCGGCGTAGGTGAGTACGACGCTCATCGACAGCAGGACGCGCAGCTTCGACTTGATGTTGTCGGCGCGCACCCCGGCGAAGGTCTCGGCACAATCGCCACCCTGCAGCATGAAGGCCTGGCTGTCGGCCACCCGGGCGATCTTCTCGCGCAGGTCATCGACCTCGCCCGCGAAGACCAGCGGTGGCAATTCGCGCAGGCGCTCGACCACCCAGGCCAGCCGTTCGGGATTATCGTAGGTCGGCTGCTGCACCTTGGGCAGGGCATGCAACTGGGCCAGTGGCGGGATCAGATCAGACACGCTGCCTAGGATACTTGGCGCGCGGCAGCACCCGAGGACTGTTTCGCTGCGGGCAGGTTGCCCCTCGTCGCAGACAGTCGGACTGCCCGCAGGTTAGTGGTCGAGGCCCTTCTTGATCGCGTACCGAGCCAGTTGTACCCGGTTGTGCAATTGCAGCTTGCGCAGGACCGATTGCACATGGTTCTGCACGGTGCGGTGGCTGACGAACAACTGGGCGGCGATATCGCGGTAGCTCAGCCCCTTGGCCACGAAGCGCAGCACCTCGGTTTCGCGAGGCGTCAGGGTGGGTGTGTCAGCTGCCGGTTCGGGATTGTTGGCCATCCGCCGGTACTCCCCCAGCACCAGGCCGGCCAGTGCGGGAGTGAATACGGCCTGACCGTCGGCGGTCCTGCGTACCGCCTCGATCAGCTCGTTCTTGGTCGCGGACTTCAGCACATAACCGGTGGCGCCGGCCTTCACAGCCCGCAGGACGTCAGCGCGCTCTCCAGATGCCGACATGACCAGCACCTTCGTACCCGGCAATTGGTCCATCAGCAACTGGGTGCAGGTGGCGCCATCGGGTTCGGGGATGTTCAGGTCCATCACCACGACCTCGGGGCGGGTGGCCAGTGCCCGGCCAAGCACCTGCTGGCCGGCATGGGCGACAGCGACGACCTGGTAGCCGATCTCGGAAAGGTCCTCACCCAACGCATCGATCCACATCGGGTGGTCGTCGACCAGCATCACGCGGGTGCCCTGGGCAGCTTCGTCGGTGTTCACGCCACCCATTGTGCCCCGGGGGCCTGGCCGGGGCTCATTGCAGCGGGATCCGGAACTCCCACTCGGTACCCTCACCGGGAGCTGAATGCAGCCGGTGGCTGCCGTGCAGGTCAACCACCCGACCGATGATCGACTCGCGGACCCCCAACCGGCCTGCCGCGGCCGCCTCGTCAAGTTCCTGGGCGGTCATGCCCCGGCCGTCATCACGGATCGTGATGACGACGTCGTTACCCTCTTGCTCGAGCAGCACCCAGGCCTGCGCGTCCGGGCCGGCATGCCTGGACACATTGGCCAATGCCTCGGTGACCACCCGGTCGAGTTCAGCGGCCCGGGCCGAGGCCATCTCGACCTCGTCTGCCATGGTCGACACGGTCACAGCACGGCCCTGGTGCCGCTCCAGCATCGTGGTGATGTCGGTGCGATCGGCATCCAGGAACCCGCCGTGCACGACATCGACCTTGCGGTCCTGGAGGGTGACCCGTAGTTGGTCCTCGTGCCTGCGGGCCAGGCTGGCCAGCATCTGGCCGCGCGGGCCGAGCTCACTGCCCTCGCGGGCAACCATCGCCAGCACCTGCAGCACGCCGTCGTGCAGGATCCGGTGCAGCCGCTCACGTTCCTCCAGGGCCGCGGCCGTGGCGAAACTGCGGTCGCGCTCGGCCATGGTGTTGCCCAGCTTGGCCACCAGCAGGCCACCGAAGCAGGGGATCATCGTCATCAGCAACAGGTCGCTCCAGGCCCGCGGCGCCAGCGAGGGGGCCTGGATGAACTGCAACAGACCGATGGCGAGCCCGGCCAGCAGTCCCCACCCGATGCCCCGGTAGATCGCCAGGCCGGTGGGGGCTGCAAGCATCCAGAAGCAGGTCACACCGAAATAGCCATCCTGCAACAGTTCGGCCCCCAGGACGTACCTCGAGCTTGCCACCAGCCCGACGGTCAACACCAGGTCGATGGACAGGTCGATCGTGGTGCGCGAGCCGTGTCGGCGGCCCAGGTAGAACGCGGTCAGCGACCAGACCATGACCACCAGGCTGGCCACCACCAGCAGCACCGGGTGTGCGGCCTGCGAGACCCGCATCGCGTTGACCACCAACAGGTGGGCCAACAGCACCAACCGTGACCACCCCAGGGCGCGGAAGACGGTGCCGAGCAGTTCCGGTCCGCCCGCGGAATCGGGGTGTGACAACGGCAGGGTTGGTGGCCTGAACCTCAATTCTGGCTCCGGCGCCGGGCCCTGGCCCGATCATCGGCCAGGGCGGCACGCTCGGCCTGCAGCCGGGCGGCCTCGACAGCCTGGTCGAGCACCATCGCGTCCTGTTCGTCCAGCAACCGGGCCAGTTCGGCCTCGGCAGCCTGCCGCTGGGCCTCGGCGGTGCGACGCTCAGCCCGGCTCGGCCGCTGGCTGCTGGCCACTGCCGGACGCCAGCGGATCGGCTGGATACCGGCACCTGTGTAGGCGTCGACGTAGCGCCGGCCGGCCAGTTGGCTGATCCGGGTCATCACCAGGTCGGTCAACCCACGCAGGATGAAACCGTCAACAGTCACGCTGGGCAGCCCCAGTTCTCTGAACCGCTCGGTGCTGATCGGCTCACCGATCCGCAAGCGGTAACGCAGATCGGGTTCCGGATGGGTCAGCGGGAGCAGTGCCGCAGGCACGATGGGCACGTGGTTGGCCAGCGCGAGGGCCGCGAACTCGGCATGCCCCTTGTGTACCGCGCCATCGTTGCCGGCCGGCCCCTCCGGGAAGACGACCAGCAATTCACCGCGCCGCAAGACCTCGGCGGGGTCCTCGCGACTGCCAGGACGGCCATCCCAGCGGGCGGTACGCAGACCGAGCCGCAACCGGAGCCCGTCGCCGGGGGTGATCACCACGGTCGCCTGCCTGGGCAGCGATGCCACTACCCGGTGGTGGTCGAAGGGCCCCACCCGGTTGAGGGCCACCACTGCCGCCTGCTCGGGCAACCGTTCCAGGTCGTCTGTCGGCAGCCGGCCGAGATCCTTCAGGGCAGCCATCAGCTGCCCTGTTCCAGCTCTGCGGTGCGCGGTGGTGCCTGAACGCCCTGGTTGGGGTGGTTGAGCGCGTGCTCGCCGAGCGCGGCACCGCGCAATTCACCCCTCTTGACCCGTGAGGCGTAGACGTCGACATAGGACTGCCCGGTCAGTTGCTGGATGCTGGCCATGACCTCATTGGTCACCCAGCGCAAGACCTTGTGGTCGTTGTCCTGGCCTGCCCACTCACCGAATTCGACCGGGTCGCCGATCACGATGCGTGCCCGGCGCATGGTCGGGATGCCGATGCGGCTGCGCACCAGTTGGGTATTGATCAGCCCCACCGGCAGCACCGGCTTTCCAGTGGCCAGGGTCAGGCGGGCCACACCGGTGTGCCCCTTGTACATGCGGCCATCGGGGCTTCGGGTGCCCTCAGGAAAGATCCCGATGACCCCACCGGCGGCGAGTACATCGGTCACCGAGCCGAGCCCGGTCGCGCTGGCCCTGCCCCCGGACCGGTCGATCGGGGCCTGGCCGACAGCCCGCAGGAACCAGGCCAGCGCCCGCCCCTTCAAGCCCCTGCCCTGGAAGAGCTCCTTCTTTGCGGGAAAGGTCATTTGCTGCTTGATCAGCGCGGGCAGGGTGAAGGTGTCACCGGCATCCAGGTGGTTGGCGGCCAGCACGCAGCCGCCCGGCGGGATCTTCTCGGCGCCGCTGATCTGCACGCGCAACCAGTACTTCACTAATGGACGCACGAAGGTCAGCTTGAAGAAGTTGTACCAACCACTCACCGGGTCCTCCTCGCCGTTGCCATGCGCTTTACTTTAGAGTCTCCCGCGCGGGCCGGGTGCAGTGACTTAGGGTTGTCAGATGGAAGGCAGCACACCGCTGTGGTGTGAACCAGGTGCCGGGCCCCTGTCCGAGGCCGGAGTGCTGGTCTGCCACGGCTTCAGTGGGACACCCGAAAGTGTGCGGGCCTGGGCCCAACACCTGGCCGGCCAGGGTGCCGCAGTCGCTCTGCCGCTGTTGCCCGGGCACGGGACCAGTTGGCAACAAATGAACCTGACCACCCACGAGGACTGGTATTCGGTGCTGCCGGGCGCCCTCGACTGGCTGGCCCAGCGCAGCCGCATCCAGGTGGTGTGCGGGTTGTCGATGGGCGGGGCGTTGGCCCTGCGGATCGCCCAATCCGAAACAGTCGACGGTGTGGTGCTGGTGAATCCCTCTATCGGCACCGACCAGTTCAGGTACCGGCTGGTGCCCTGGTTGTCACGTTTCATCCCGGCTGCCCAGGGTGTCGGCAGCGACATCAGGGCACCCGGAATCAGCGAGCCGGCCTATCCATACGCCCCGCTGAAGGCGGTGGCCAGCATGCGTCAACTGTGGGCCATGGTTGACCGCGACCTGGAGCAAGTGCGGGTGCCGGTGCTGCTGTTCACCTCACGGACAGACCATGTCGTCGACGGCTACTCCGGGCGGACGCTGCGGGCCCGGCTGCGCGAAGTCACCGATTACTGGCTGGAAAACAGCTACCATGTGGCCACGATGGACAACGACGCCGCGCTGATCAACCAGCGCAGCACAGACTTCATTGCCGGACTATTGCGGGGCGAACCATGAGCAGCGACGAAGATCTTGAGCGTCGCTTCCGCGAACTGATCCGGGCCGAGTTCGGTGATGTGGCCGGCGCCCGACTGCCCGGTGAGGCCGAGCCCGCGCCCTGGTCACCACCACCGCGCCGCCGCTTCCAGCGTCGTCCCCTGCCTGACCCGATCGAGTACTTCAACCTGAGCCAGGCGATCGAGGAAACCGAGCCCGATGACGACTTCGAGCGCTGGGATCCACCGGTGGACGCACGGCTGCCCAGGCCACCGCTGCGCGGGTTGTTGGGTGCCGTGCTGGTGCTGGGCACCATGCTGCTGGGTGTCATGGTGCTGGCCGGGTGGCGCTCCAACCTGGCGCTCGGCATGATCCTGGTTTCCGGTGGGATCGGGCTGGGACTCCTGCTCAGCACGATCCCCCGCCACCGCGACATCGATGGCGACGGCGCCCAACTCTAGGGACGGGCGCACACTTCAACCGGGGGCCCGACCGGCGGCAATTCACCCGAACCCTGCCACAGGGCAGTAATCGTTTGCTGCGACTGCTCGGTGCGCAACAGTTCAGCCACCATCGCTGCGCTCCAGGCGTAGGCGAACTGCTGCCTGGCCGGATCGCTGAAGGCATCATCGGGCGGCGGCGTGGCGTCCAGCGGGCAACCGGCCCGCAGCACTGCCAGGCTGCGGGCCTGCTCAGTGGGCGAGGATGGCAGG
>JBMNPP010000142.1:0-7037 GCA_050943675.1 Brooklawnia sp. | reverse complement strand
CTATGCAGCACTGCTGGAAGCTGGCCAGATACCAGTGGATGACCACGAGTTCCTGGATGACCAGACACGGCGCATCGAACGGGTGCTGCTCGAATTGCGACTGGCCGAGGGGCTGCCCATCGACGTGCTGACCGGCACTGAACAGGCCCGGCTGGCCCGGTTTGCTGACCGCGGTCTGGTCGTGGTCGGGCAGCAGCGCGTCCGGCTCACCCTGCAGGGCCGCCTGCTGGCTGATGCCGTCATCCGCGACCTGCTGGATTGACGTGCCCGGGCGCGTCCAGGTGGCCCGGCCTGCTGGTCCGGGTAGCCTGCCGGGGTGATATCCAGACCTGCTGACCGTTATGGCCGCGACGTCCTCGACCCGAAAGCCGCACGCAACGCCCGCCCCAGGACCGTTGATGTGCCGATGGAGCTGGGCATGGTGGTGGAGGATCCCTCCTCTGGTTTCGTGGGCGAGATCATGGGCTGGGAAAACGGGTTGGTGATCCTCGAGGACCGGAGGGGCAAACGCCGCAGCTTCCCCGTCGGTCCCGGATTCTGGCTGGACGGCAAACCCGTCGCGCTGCGAATCCCACCGCGTACAGGGACTGCCCGACAGCGCTACACCGCTTCGGGCTCGCGGGTGGGGCCGGCCCAACCGGCCCGGGTTGCGCTGCCCAGTCGTATCTACGTCGAGGGCCGCCACGATGCCGAGCTGGTCGAGAAGATCTGGGGCGATGACCTGCGTCACGTCGGGGTGGTTGTGGAATACCTGGGCGGAATCGACGACCTGGTCGGTATCGTGGCCGAATTCAAACCCGAACCCGGACGCCGGCTCGGGGTGCTGGTTGACCACCTGGTCTCGGGCAGCAAGGAGCAGCACATCGCCGCCCAGGTAGCCAGGGGAGGCTACGGCGACGTGGTGCAGATCACTGGGCACCGGTTCATCGACATCTGGCAGGCGATCAAGCCCGAGGTAATCGGCATCAAGGCCTGGCCAGAGGTTCCCCGCGACGTTGACTTCAAGTTGGGCACGCTGGCAGCACTTGGGCTGCCGCACCGCAACCAGACCGACATCGCGCGAGCCTGGCAGGGGTTCCTTGGCAGGGTCCGGACTTTCCGTGACCTCGACCCCGGCCTGACCCGCGAGGTCGAGAAGCTGATCGACTTCGTCACCCAGGACCACCTCGAACAACTCGGCTGAGTTCTCCGACACCCCGTGGACCGGTGAATTGCCAAGCCATGGCAACAAGCCGAGGGTCGAGCTGCCATGCAACATGCGTCTGGCGATGCCATTGCTATCCTCTTGCGCATGGTCCATGACGAATCCACGGAGCCGGTTCCGTTCGCCCCCGAGTTATGGAGCCTTGGTGGATGGCCGTTGGGCGCCACCTACGACCCCAACGATGACATGACCTCGTTTGCGGTGCAGGCACCAGATGCGACCCGGGTACTGCTTGAGATCTATCCGGCAGAACTGGGTGCCCACGCCAGTTACCGCATTGATGCGATCCGCGGCTCGAACGGCACCTGGATGGCCCAGCTCATCGGGGTGCGGCCCGGCGACCTCTACGCATACCGCTGCTGGGGGCGCAACTGGGATGTCGATCCTGACTGGGTGCCCGGCTCACTGGCCGGATTCCGGACCGACCGGGATGAGGACGGCAACTTCTTCAACCCGAACAAGGCGCTGCTCGACCCGTATGCCCGCGAGATCAGCCATGTGCCGTTGAGCCCCCGGCTTGCCGAGTTCGGCGCCGGCCACGGCGTGTTCGCCAGCGGTGGCGGCAAGTACCAGGGCCGGGTGCGCCGGTCAGTGGACTCCGGGCCATATGTGCCCAAGGGAGTGGTGGTCCATGACCAGACCGACACCGGGCCTGCCCCCAAGCGTCCCGCCCAGGACGTCACCGTCTACGAGGCGCACCTGAAGAACCTCACCATGCACCCATCGGCCTCGCGGTTGGGCGACCTGCTGAATGGCGAGCGCATGTTCGCCGGTGTGCAGAACATCCCGGCCGAATTGCGCGGCACCTATGCCGGGGCGGCCTATATGGCCCCCTACCTCAAAGGGCTCGGCTTCACCACCATCGAACTGCTGCCCGTCCATGAGACCGATTCCGACCAGGTGGGCGCCACGCAGGGCACCACCAACCATTGGGGTTACCAGACCATCGGTTTCTTCGCGCCCAACCGGGACTACGCCTACGACAAGTCACCCGGCGGGCCGACCCGTGAGTTCAAGGAGATGGTGCGTTCCTTCCACGAGCACGGCATCGAGGTCTACCTTGATGTGGTCTACAACCACACCGCCGAGGGCGGCAACTGGGAAGGCGATGTCGACACTGCTGCGTTCACCTGCTTCGGTGGTTTCGCCACCACCTACTACTACGACCTGACATCGGACGGTCGCATCGTCGACGGAGCCACTGGCTCGGCCAACCAGACCAACTTCTCCAACCGGGTCACCTGCGACATGGTCATCCACTCACTGAAGTACTGGCACGACGTGATGGGTGTGGATGGCTTCCGCTTCGACCTGGCCACCGTGCTGGGACGCTTCCCGGGCAACTCGGACAAGGACGACTGGGGTGGGCGCCGCCGCTTCTACAACGCGCACCCGTTGTTGCGTGAGGTGGCAGACCTGGCCGACCGCCGCGGCATCGAGGTGATCGCCGAGGCCTGGGACCTGTGGGGTTACGAGGTGGGCAACTTCCCGTCGGGCTGGGGCGAATGGAATGGTCGCTTCCGCGACGCAATGCGCCACTACCTGAAGGGTGACGGCAACACCCGGGCGTTCATCGAATTGTTCAACGGTGACTGGCTGCACTTCAACAGCAACGGCGGTCCGCAGAAGACGATCAACTTCCTGACCGCCCACGACGGCTTCACGATGTTCGACCTGGTCAGTTTCAACCATCAGGACAACGACCAGCCCTACCCGTTCGGTCCCTCCGATGGCGGCACTGCCTGGAATGTGTCGTGGGATTCAGGTGGTGACCACGCGCTGCGGCGCACCCGCTGGCGCAACAACTGGTTGATCACGATGATGGCCCGCGGGGTGCCGATGGTGGTTGCCGGTGACGAATACGGACGCACCCAGAACGGCAACAACAACCCGTGGAACCTCAACACCATCGGCAACTGGAACAACTGGGCCCAACTGGCATCCAACACACCAACCAGGCTGCCGGTCGACCCGGATGACCCGGACAGGTACGCCTACTACGACGTCGTCGGTGAATGCGACTCGCCGGCAAATACCAACCCGTTGTTCCAGTTCGCCCAGTACGTGACACGGCTGCGCGAGCTCGACCCGACGCTGCGCCAGAAGGCCTGGGGTGACGGCAGGCTGGATTCGGACAATGTGTCCTACCTCTACTACCGGCCAGGACTGGACGGGCAACCCGGCCCATCGGACCGGCAACTCACGGTGCTGATCAACGGCACCGGCATCGGCGGCACCGACTACCTGCTGTTCGTCAACATGTACACTCAGCCGGCGACATTCAGGATTCCTGACATGAGCGAATTGCAGCGTCCGACGCTGGCCTGGCACCGCATCGTGGATACCGGGGCGTGGGCCGAGAAGCACAACAACAGTTGGGCACCGGCAGACGGCAGGCTGGTGGACGGGCAGTACACCGTCGAACCATGGTCCATCGCTGTGCTGGCCGCCGCCTCACCGACCTCACCGCTGTTCAGTGACCACAGATTCGGCGAGCGGCCGACGTGATGGCGCCAATTGCCGGGCCTGCCACAATGGGCGCCATGGACACCGACGAAGTACTCGACATCATCAAGGACGCGGCTGATCGCGCCATCACCCCGCGGTTCAGGGAGCTGGCCGCCGACCAGATCAGCGAGAAGAAGCCGGGAGACTTCGTTACGGTGGCCGACCGGGAGGCCGAACAACTGATCACGGCCGAATTCAAGGCCCGGATTCCCGGAGTGGTCGTGGTCGGCGAGGAGGCCGCTTTCGATGATCTCACCCTGGTGTCGCGGCTGGGCAATGCAGAGATCGCCTATGCCATCGACCCGGTCGACGGCACCGGCAACTTTGTGCAGGGTTCGCCCAAGTTCGCCGTGATGGTGGCAGAACTGCGCAACGGGCAGGCCACCAGGGCCTGGATCTGGCAGCCGGAGTTTGATCGGGCCTACATCGCCGAGCGGGGTGCCGGTGTCACCTGCAATGGACGCCGCCTGGCCCGCGGCCCGGTACCTGACGTGCCGCGCGGCGGGGCCACCGGCAGGGGCGCCAGGCAATTCAACCTGGGGGAGAGCGTCGAGTTGGCCATCAACCCGAACCGGTCTGCCGGTTTCGACTACCCCGAGATGCTTCAGGGGCAGCGCGACTTCTTCATCTACCGCCGCCCGATGCCGTGGGACCACCTGCCCGGGGCGCTGATGCTGCGCGAACTGGGTGGGGTCACCATCGACGTGCATGGCAACCCCTATGGCAGCGAGTATGTGGCTGGGCAGGGCATCATCATCTCGGCTGCCAGCCAGGAGTTGGCCCAGCAAGTTGCTGCCCGGTGGCGCGGCCCGGGACATGAGTGATCGGTTTCTTGGGCCGAGCGGAGTAACATTGGCACTCGGGAGTACTGAGTGCCAGTGCCAGGGTGAGGAGGAGTCGTGGACGATCGCAAGCTCGAGGTGCTGCGAGCCATCGTCACCGACTACGTCTCAACCCGGGAGCCGGTCGGCTCCAGGGCCCTGGTAGAGCGGCACCACCTGGACGTCTCGCCAGCCACTATCCGCAATGACATGGCAGTTCTTGAAGAGGAGGGCTACCTGATCCAGCCGCATACCAGCGCTGGCCGGGTGCCGACCGACAAGGGTTACCGGCTGTTCGTCGACCGGCTGGCCACCGTCAAACCACTGTCGGGGGCCGAGCGTCGGGCGATCTCGACATTCCTTGCCGGTGCGGCCGATATCGACGACATCGTGCATCGCACGGTGCGCCTGCTGGCCCAGTTGACCCAGCAGGTTGCCATCGTGCAGTACCCGGCCGCGTCCTCGACCACCATCCGGCACCTGGAGTTGGTGAGCCTGCACCCCGACCGGCTGCTGGCGATCCTGATCGATTCGACCGGCCGGGTCGACCAGCGTTCGGTGTCGCTGCCGGAGCACAGCGAGGAAGAACTGGCTGGTTGGCGTGACTGGTTCAACGAGTTGCTGACGAACTGCACACCGAAGGCTGCCGAGACGTTGTTGGGTGAGCTTGAGTTCCCACCCGGCCAGGACGCCGAGCGGGGCGGGCAGGTCGCCGATGCAATCCGGTCGATGCTGGCAGCAGACCCGTCCGCAGAGGTGGTGGTGGCTGGCGTGCCCAACCTGGTGCGCTTCGGAGCCACCTATGCCACCACCTTGCGACCGGTGCTGGAGGCCCTCGAAGAGCAGGTCGTACTATTGCACCTGCTGGGTGACGTGGTGGTGGGCCAACCCGGTGACGTGGCGGTGCGGATCGGTCAGGAGAACCCCTACCAGCCGCTGCATTCGACCTCGCTGGTGGCCAGCGGCTATGGTCCTGTCGAGACCTGGGCCTCCCTCGGAGTGGTCGGTCCCACCTACATGGATTACCCCTCAACGATCGCCGCCGTCCGGGCAGTCGCCCGTTATGTCGGCAGGTTCCTGGCAGAAGGATGAACGAGAACCGACGATGAGTGCCCCCGACTACTACGCAATCCTTGGTGTGCCCAGGGATGCCTCGCCCGACCAGATCAAGAAGGCCTACCGCAAGATGGCCATGAAGGTGCACCCCGACGTGGCCACCGATCCGGACGCCGAGACCAAGTTCAAAGAGGTCAACGAGGCCTACGAGGTTTTGAGCGACCCCAACAAGAAGGCGATCTTCGACCGTGGCGGCGACCCGATGGGCCCAGGCGGTGGTGACCCATTCGCCAACATGGGTGGCTTCAGTGGGTTCACCAACTTCGGCGGGGGTCAGGGCTTCGACATCGGTGACCTGTTCGGCGCCATGTTCGGTGGCCAGACCACCGCGCGAGGCCCGAAGTCGCGGGTGCGGCGTGGGCAGGACCAGCTGATCCGCACCCGGCTGACCCTGGCCGAGGCGGTTTTTGGTGTCACCAAGCCGGTGAAGTTCGACACCCACGTGATCTGCCAGACCTGCAACGGCTCGGGGGCGGCGGGCAACCGCGAGCCGCTCACCTGCACGCAATGCCACGGCCGTGGCGAGGTGGTCGTCTCGCAGCGTTCCTTCCTGGGCGAGATCCGCACCTCACAGCCCTGCCCGGCCTGCCAGGGCTACGGCAACGTGATCCCCGAACCCTGCGCGGACTGCGCCGGTCAGGGACGCATCCCCGAGCAGCGCACCGTCAAGGTGAAGATCCCGGCCGGTGTGGACACCGGCAACCGGGTACACCTGCAGGGGCACGGCGAGGTCGGCCCGGGCGGGGGCCCGGCCGGCGACCTCTATGTCGAGATCCAGGTGCAACCCCACGACGTATTCCGCCGTGAACGCGACAACCTCCTGATGGTGGTCAGGTTGCCCATGAGCCTGGCTGCCCTGGGCACTTCGATCGACATCGACACCCTCGAATCAGAGTCCGCCGACTGCCCGCCCGAACGGCGGCAGGTGCGTCTCGACGTGCCCGCCGGCTCCCAGTCGGGCAGCAGGGTGGTCATCGAGAACCACGGCGTGCCGAGCCTGCGGCCCAACCGCCGGGGCGAGGTGCAGCGCGGTGACCTGATCGTCACCCTGCTGGTACAGACCCCGACCAAGCTGGACCCCGCCCAGCGCGACCTGCTCACCCAGCTCGCCCAACTCCGCGGCGAGGTCGTGCCCGAAGTGATCAACAAGCAGGAAGAGAAGGGCTTCTTCGACCGGCTAAAGGACGCCTTCACCTCATGACCGACGCGCTGTACCTGGCCGACCTGGGTGGCATCCGGCCCGGCGGCCTGGTCGAGGTGAGCGGGCCCGAGGGTCACCACGCTGCGGTCGTCAAACGCACCCTGCCCGGTGAGACGGTGCTGGTCGCCGATGGGGCGGGCCGAGCGATCCGGGGCGAGGTCGTCGCGGTGACGAAGCAATCCATCAG
>JBMNPP010000141.1:0-7137 GCA_050943675.1 Brooklawnia sp. | reverse complement strand
CGACTCGACAAGGTTTCCGGGCATGAGCGCCTGCCATTCAGTCTGAAGGTGCTGCTCGAGAACCTGCTGCGCACCGAGGACGGCGTCAACATCACCCGTGACCACATCGAATACCTCGGTAACTGGGAGGCTGATGCAGAGCCCACCCACGAGATCCAGTTCACCCCAGCGCGCGTGGTGATGCAGGACTTCACCGGCGTGCCCTGTGTGGTCGACCTGGCCACCATGCGTGAGGCGATGGCCGACCTTGGGGGAGACCCCGGCAAGATCAACCCACTGTCACCGGCCGAACTGGTGATCGACCATTCGGTGATCGCTGACACCTTCGGCACCCCCGATGCACTGCGCATCAACACAGATATCGAGTATGAACGCAACCGCGAGCGCTACCAGTTCCTGCGCTGGGGCCAAACTGCCTTCGACGACTTCAAGGTTGTGCCCCCGGGCACCGGCATCGTCCACCAGGTCAACATCGAGCACCTGGCCCGCGTGGTGTTCTCGCGTGATGTCGACGGCGAACTGACCGCCTACCCCGACACCTGTGTCGGCACTGACTCGCACACCCCGATGGTCAACGGGCTGGGGGTGGTCGGCTGGGGCGTGGGCGGCATCGAGGCAGAGGCTGCCATGCTCGGCCAGCCGGTCAGCATGCTCATCCCGCGGGTGGTCGGCTTCAAGCTCACCGGCAAGATGCCCGAGGGCACCACAGCCACCGACCTGGTGCTGACCATCACCGACCTGCTGCGCCAGCACGGCGTGGTGGGCAAGTTCGTTGAGTTCTACGGCCCCGGCGTGTCCGAGGTGCCGCTGGCCAACCGCGCCACCATTGGCAATATGAGCCCTGAATACGGCTCGACCATCTCGATCTTCCCGATCGACCAGCAGACCCTCGATTACATGCGCCTGACCGGCCGCGACCAGGAACAGGTCGCCCTGGTCAAAGCCTACGCCAAGGCCCAGGGCATGTGGTTCGATCCGGACGCCACCCCCGACTACTCCGAATACCTGGAACTCGACCTGTCGACGGTCGAGCCGTCCATCGCTGGCCCCAAGCGTCCCCAGGACCGCATCGTGCTGGCCAACGCCAAGCAGGCCTTCGCCGACGTCGTGGATGATTACGTCGTGGACAGCGCGAAGGTGCTCCAGACCAGCTTCGACGGAACTGACGTGAAGTTGGGCAGTGGCGTGGTGGGTCTGGCCTCCATCACCTCTTGCACCAACACCTCGAACCCGAGCGTGATGATCGCTGCCGGACTGGTGGCCAAGAAGGCTGCCGAGAAGGGCCTCAACCGCAAGCCCTGGGTCAAGACCACGCTGGCACCAGGCTCGCAGGTCGTCAGCAGCTATCTGGAGTCATCGGGACTGCAGACCTACCTCGACCAGCTCGATTTCAACGTGGTCGGTTACGGCTGCACCACTTGTATCGGCAACTCCGGTCCGCTGATTCCCCAGGTCACCAAGGCAGCCGATGAGGATCTGGCCGTGGTGTCGGTGCTGTCGGGCAACCGCAACTTCGAGGGTCGCATCAACCCCGACGTAAAGATGAACTACCTGGCCAGCCCGCCACTGGTGGTTGCCTACGCGATTGCTGGCCGCATGGACATGGACATCACCACCGAGCCACTCGGCCAGGACACCGAGGGCAACAATGTCTACCTGCGTGACATCTGGCCCAGCCCTGCCGAGATCGAGCAGGTGATCTCCGAATCGATCAGCGACGACATGTACTCCGAGTCGTATGCAGATGTGTTCACTGGCGATGAGCGTTGGCAGAACCTGCCCACACCCGAGGGTGGCATCTTCGAATGGGACGACTCATCAACCTACGTGCGCAAGCCACCGTACTTCGATGGCATGCCCGCCCAGCCCGATCCCGTCACCGATATCAATGGTGCCCGCGCCCTGCTCAAGCTCGGCGATTCGGTCACCACTGACCACATCAGCCCGGCCGGTGTGATCAGGTACGACTCTCCCGCCGGTGAATACCTCAGGTCACATGGTGTGGAGCGCAAGTTCTTCAACTCCTACGGCAGCCGACGCGGCAACCACGAGGTCATGGTGCGCGGCACCTTCGCCAATATCCGGTTGCGCAACCAGATCGCGCCAGGCACCGAGGGTGGGTTCACCCGCGACTTCAGCCAGCCGGACGCCCCGGTCACCACTGTCTATGACGCAGCCATCAACTATGAGGCTGCTGGCACGCCACTGGTGGTGCTGGCTGGCTCGGAGTACGGCTCGGGCAGTTCACGTGACTGGGCAGCCAAGGGTGCGATGCTGCTGGGCATCCGCGCAGTCATCGCTGAGAGCTATGAGCGCATCCACCGCTCAAACCTGATTGGCATGGGTGTGCTGCCACTGCAATTCCCGGCCGGAACCGACGCCGACACCTACGGCCTGACAGGTGAAGAGGTCTACGACATCTCAGGAGTCACCGAATTGAACAACGGGTCGACCCCCAGCACTGTCACCGTCAAGGCGACCGCGCCGGACGGCAAGGTCACCGAGTTCGAGGCCGTGCTGCGCATCGACACCCCCAGCGAGCGCAACTACTACGTGCATGGCGGCATCATGCAGTACGTGCTGCGGAACCTGAAGAACAACTGACCCGCGTTGGATAGGAGCCCTGGTCTGTGGCTGGCAAGCTGCAGGCCGGGGCTCCTGCCATGAAATCAACCCGGTTGGGCGTCCGGGCCTGCCTGCGGCATCTGTGAGATGACGTCGGTGGCGGACACCTGCTGATCGTCGGGCAGCCGTGGTGTGCGGACGCGGTTCGGGTTACCGATGTCGGTTGACTCCGATGTCGCTGCACCTGTGCGGTCGCGTAGCACCATGTGGCCCTCGTCCAGGTCGAGTGGGTCCGGCCCGGTGCCGCCCTGTTTGGCGTCCACGAGCAGCATCTTCTCGGCGCGTTTGACTTCTTCCCAGTGAGCCGCACCGGGCATGAACATGCTCACGAACTCACTCATTGGGGCTCCTCGGTCAAGGCTGCACGCAATTGGTCCCCAACGATACGCAACTGATCGGCAGAAGGACGAGTGCGCGGCCAGAAGAATCCCCGCAGGCCGTCCCCCTTGCGGCGTGGCACCACGTGAAGGTGGAAGTGCGGCACTGATTGGCTGACGACGTTGTTGTTCGCCAGGAACGTGCCCTGCGCACTGAATGCCTGCTGCTGAGCCAGTCCAATCACCTTTGCTGTGGTCAACAGTTCGCCGTAGAGATCTTCCGGCAGATCGTAGAGGGTGCTGAAATGCTGGGTTGGGCAGATCAGGGTATGCCCCGCAAACAGCGGTCGGGCATCCAGGAAGGCAATCATCCGTTCGGTGCGCATGACCACTTCTGCAGGCAGTTGGCCGGCGATGATCTGGCAGAACACGTCCATGAGTCAATTGTTGCTTGGCTAGTGGAGTCGTGGTGCCGGAGTTATCCACAGATTCTGGGTGGGTCGTTGCGTGATCGCTGGGGCGGTGGCAGGATGACGGCCATCGGTCCTCCTACCACCCCCGGAGGCTGCCACGTGAAGCGTTGGTGCTTGTCAATTGGTCTTATCGTTCCCTTCCTGATGTCTGCCTGTGCTGGTGGGACGCCAGCTGAACCTCCTGCCGTGAGTCCTGCCCCGTCTGGAGCCTGCTGAGGCGGCTACGGCTGAGGTGGCGCGGTGGGCGGCGTCGTCGTCGTTGGCGGTGCCTGCGCCTGAACTCGTGTTGGGGCCGGAGCCAACGGTCAACAAGTGGGGTGTACTGGCGGTCGGTCTGCCGATCTGGCTTTGGGCGAAGGATCCGGGTGCGATTGATGCCTCGGTTTCTGAGGATGGCATCGATATTGCGCTGAATGCTTCGATGGGTGATGTCACTGTTGATTGGGGGGACGGGATGACTTCGGTTTGTGAGTCGATGACGCCTCGTCCTGCTGGGGGTGAGCCGATGGTCCATTCGCCGGATTGTGGTCATGTGTACCTGCACAAGGGTGATTACACGATCACAGCGAGTGCTTCGTGGCAGGTTACCTGGGCGGCGCTGGATCATTCGGGGGAGTTTACGTTGGCGGCTTCGGGTGCTCGTGAGGTGCCGATCCGGGAATTCGTTGCGGTGGTCACTGGCTGATGGCCGGCAGCGAGTTCCACAGGGCAAACGTGGCGTAGCTGCGCCAGGGACGCCAGGCCTCCGCGAGGTGCAGTGATTGCCTGGGTGTGCGTGGGGCGAGTGCCTTCTTGATCGCGGCGTCGGTCTCCAGGAAAGCATCGGGCCAGGCCATCG
The DNA here is from genome assembly GCA_050943675.1 of Brooklawnia sp. Lineage (GTDB taxonomy): Bacteria > Actinomycetota > Actinomycetes > Propionibacteriales > Propionibacteriaceae > Brooklawnia. Next base: position 2,884 of record JBMNPP010000141.1, on the reverse strand, counting down.
CCCGCATCGCGATGTAGTTGGCCGTCCACGGCCCGATACCCCTGATGCCAAGTAGTTTCTGCATCTCGCGGGCGGGGTCGGGGGAGTGGCTCAGGTCAATTTCGCCCAGGTGCAGGGCAGCGGCCAGCGCGAGGATGGTGCGTGACCTGGCTGACACCACGCCAAGCCTGCCGAATTGATCCTCGATGTCGTCGGCCAGTTGCAGCACTTGTGTCGGGGCTGGGAAGGAGTGGGTCAAACCTGCTACGCCCGTGTCGATTGGGCTCCCGAAGTGTTGGGTGATGCGAGTGGCCAGGGTGCTCGCCGACTTGACCGACACCTGCTGGCCCAGGACTGCCCGACACACCAACTCGAACTCGTCGAAGCAGCCCGGCACTCGGATGCCAGGGACGAAACTGCCCGGCCTGAGCTCGTTCATCGGTTGGAGTGCCTCAGCAATGACCAGCGGTGCACAATCCAGGTCGAACAGCCTGCGCACCCGGGCCAGCACCTGCTCACTGACAGGCAACAGCGCAGGACTGAGGTACACGACAAGTGCGTGGTTCTCGGGACGGTGCCAGACCCGAAGCCAACCGGTGACCTCTTCGCCGTTTGGCCTGCGGATTCTGGCAGTGCGGGCGTAGCTGGCGTCCACGACTTGCTCGACGCCACCGATGGCGCGGCCTGCCAGGAAGTCCAGCAACGCATCCCAATGGAATGGCGGGCGGTACTCAAGCTCGGCAGCCAGGCCTTCCGCATCGGCTCTGTGTGCATCTTCGTGAAGGATCACCCAGATCACCTCCTTCTGGTTGCCGTGACCAAATCTACTCATCGAAAACCTGGTCATTCCCTGGTCGGGCCAGACGCTCCCGGAGAGGTGGATCAGAAGGGGCAACACACCTGATCTAGAAAATGTCAGTGGCGTGATGCACACTGGAAGTCAATCGAACAAATGTTCGTAGACGTACCAGGAGGACGCAATGACCGCTATCGCACGCCGACGCACCCCCGCTGCGGATGAGCCGACTTCCGCCCAGGTTTTCAAGCAGTATCCACGCCACCGGCCCGACCGGGCGGGGCTCGCCTCAGCCCGCCAGGCCGGGGGAGCGACCCGTTCAGTCGAGCGGGACGAGGCGGGTTTGCAGGCCAGCGCCCAGTTCGGCCGGATCTATACCCCGCCGGGTTGGCCGGAATCCGTGCTGCCGCCTGGTGCACCGGATTGGGAACAGAGTGCCAGTTCCTGGCTGCTTGATTGCTGCCCCGCCGACTACCGCGCCTACCCGGTGCTGCGCCGGCACCCAGTTGTGCTGGCAAGGTTCGCAGCCGATTTCGTCGAGGGGCAGATCAGGTCGAGCCGTCAGGCACTCTCACAGGCCAGGGCAAGCCTGAACGACTACGTCGAACCGCAGGTGCTCGACAGCGCCGCCGACATGCTCGAGGCCGAAGAAGCCCGACTGCTGCGCATCCGGCGTGGCGTTGCCCTGGTCGAAGAAGCCCTCCGTGGCAAAATCTTCATCCGCAAGCTATGACCAGCAACGCGAATTCGCCCACCCGTGGGCGGATCGTCCAGCCAGATCTTGAATACCGAAGGATGAAGTGGCCTTGAGTCATGACGTAGGAATTGGTGGAAACGGCTAAGGTCAGTCCATGGCCATGTTGGATTCGATCAACCAACCCAGTGACCTGCGGGGCTTGTCGCGCAGCGAATTGGACGAGCTCGCCGGCGAGATCCGGCAGTTCCTGATCTCCAATGTCAGCCGAACTGGCGGCCACCTGGGCCCAAACCTGGGTGTGGTCGAACTGACCATCGCGCTGCACCGCGTCTTCGACTCACCGAACGACCCGATCATCTTCGATACCGGTCACCAAAGCTATGTGCACAAGATCCTGACCGGCCGCCGTGAGGGCTTCGCCAGCTTGCGTCAAAAGGACGGGCTGTCGGGCTATCCGTCCCGGGCAGAATCCGAACACGACTGGATGGAGAACTCGCACGCGTCCACCTCGCTGAGCTGGTCGCAGGGCATGGCCAAGTCCTTCCAGTTGCGAGGTGAACTCGACCGCACCGTTGTCGCAGTGGTCGGCGACGGGGCACTCACCGGTGGGATGGCCTGGGAGGCACTGAACAACATCGCCACCGAGGAATCCATGCCGCTGGTGATCGTGGTCAACGACAATGGCCGGTCATACTCCCCAACGGTTGGTGGCCTGTCCCGCCAACTGACGGGCATCCGTACCGACCCGCGCTATGAGCAGGCACTGGAGGCACTGAAGCAGCAGATGCGCCGTGGCTCGCTACGCCGGGCCACTTACGACCTGCTGCATGGCATGAAGACCGGCATCAAGGACATGCTGGCCCCGCAGGTTATGTTCAGTGATCTTGGCCTGAAAAACATCGGCCCCATCGACGGCCACGACGTCGAGACGCTCATGCTGGCCCTGCAGCAGGCCAAAGGTTTTGGTGGGCCGGTCATCGTGCACGCCATCACCCAGAAGGGACGCGGATTCCGCGCCGCCGAACAGCATGAGGCAGACCACTTCCATGCAGTCGGCTGCATCGACGCCACCACAGGCGAACCGCTCAACACCTCCACCCAGGCCACCTGGACCGACGCCTTCGCTCAGGAGATGGTCGAGATCGGTGATGACCACCCCGAGGTGGTTGCGCTGACGGCAGCGATGCTGCACCCGGTCGGCCTGGCCAGATTCGCCGCCGCCCACCCAGAGCGGGTCTTCGATGTCGGCATCGCTGAACAGCACGCAGTCGCATCTGCTGCTGGCATGGCCAGCGCAGGCATGCACCCCGTCGTCGCGGTCTATTCAACCTTCCTGAACCGCGCCTTCGACCAACTGTTGATGGACGTCGGAATGCACCGGCTGGGCGTCACCATCGTCCTTGATCGCGCCG
>JBMNPP010000140.1:0-7207 GCA_050943675.1 Brooklawnia sp. | reverse complement strand
ATGGTGACTTCGTTGTCATCATCCGGCCCCACTGGTCACTACTTACCTATTCACTTGCCTGGTCGACAGGACCGGTGCGTGCACACCGGCCTTCAACACAGCCTTGCGGCTGAAGTAGACACCTGCTGCGCCCAGCGCCGCTGCCTTCACGATGGCGATCGGCATGGCACCGCTGGCTGCCAGTGCGGCCGCCGCTGCAGGCACCACGGCGCCGACGATACCGGCACCCACCTGGAAGTCGATCGCCTGGGCCCCCTTTGAGAGTTCGTGCTCGGTTACCCGGGCCGACTTGAGGCCGTGCCGCAGGTCTGACAGGTAGCCATAACCCAGACCGGCAGCGGCAGCGAATAGCCCGGCAGCAGTCCACATCAACCCGGCTGGCGGGTTGGCCATCAGGGCGGCGGTGAGGGCAGCGCCGGTGGCTGTGGCATTGCTGGCGAACAGGAACGGCAGGACGCTGGAGCGCCACCCGGCCACACCGGCAGACGCGTTCAGGAAGAACCCGTCGTAAACCAGCAGCACAACACTGGCCAGGGCCGCCACAGCCAGCAACAGCGCCATCAACGGCCCGGTCATACCGGTCAGGGCACCCAGGGTCGCCAATCCTCCGGCACCGCAGAATGCGGCGAAGGCCCACGACCCGCGAGCGATCCAGGATTCACCGGGTTTGCTGAACACCCGCCAGACCCGTTCAGGTCTGCCCAGGTCGAACAGCAACAGGATGCCCTTCACCACGGCGGTCAACGCGAAACCGATCACCATGCCGGGTACCGACCCGGTCAATGCCGAGACCAGGAAGGTGCCGGCCCCGATTCCGCCTGCCGCCATCTCGCACCACATCTGGGGGACTGCCCAGTTGCTGTCCCGGTGGTAGCCGATCTGCAGCGCGTAGTCGGTGATGAGGTCGTCATATTCGGACTTGCCGGCATGCTCAGTCGACTCGGTGGTGGCGCGGGCCGGTGCCGGGGGCGACTGGGGTCTCGACGACCTCCAGCTTCAGCACGTCCCGCACGATCACCTCAGCGGCCCGGTCGAGCAACTCATCGGTGCGATGCAGCATCGCGGCGATCAGCGCCTGGGCCCGGACGATGGGTTTCGCCGGGGTCAATGTCGTCATGACTGAATCCTCCTCTTGGTCAGCCTGCGGCTGGTTGCGGCCGCGCCCGCGGTGATCACGAATGAGATCGCCGCCATCAGCAGCACCTTGACCACCGAGGTGATCCGGTCATAGGTGGCTTGATCAACCTGCTTCATGACTGGTCACACTCCTTTCCTGATCACCTGATGTAGTAGACCTGCGGATCGGTACCCAGCTCTCCGCGCAACTGGAAGCCGCGCTGCTCCGAGACCAGTTCCATCATTTCTTCGCGAGTGCCGAAGTAGCGGCACTGCGTGATGCAGCTCTGGACACAGGCTGGTTCCTCGCCGCGCTCCAGGCGTCCGGTCGACTTGCAGAAGTCGCACTTGTCGACGACCCCTACCGGGAAGTTGTCCTGCATGACCTGCTCGTAGGGCGTGAGTACCGGGCCGAAGTAGCCCTCGGCATCGCTGCGGGTGTAGCGCGCCCCGTAGGGGCATGCGGTGACACACGCCCGGCAACCGATGCACATGTCCTTGTTGACCATGACGATGCCGTCCTCGTCAACGTAGGTTGCACCTGTCGGGCAGACCGGCACACAGGGCGGGTTGGCGCACTGCATGCACAGCATCGGCAGCGAGGTACGCACCACATTGGGGTAGACGCCCTCTTCCTTGCGCAGCACCTTCGATCGGGTGATACCCGGCGGGGTGCCGTGTTCCTGCTTGCAACTGGTGACGCAGGCATCACAGCCCACGCACTTATGAAGGTCGATGACCATCATGTATTTACCCACAACAAAACACCCCTTAGATCTTCTCGAGCTTGATCGTCACGCACTGGTCGAAGCACTGCGACAAGGTGCTGATCCTGCGCAGCCCCGCCTCGTCCATGACAGGCACCAGGTGGTTCAGCGCCACCCCCTTGCCTCGAGCGACCGGCGTGTACTTCGACTTGTGGTTCCACGAGCCACCGCTCACGGCCAGGGTCATCGGTTCGACGCCTTGCACCAGGATCAGGCGGCCCTCGACCGCGTAGCCATCCGGCGTGGACATCCGCACGTCGTCACCAGACTTCAGCCCCATGCCGGCGGCCGTCTGCGCATTCATCTCGATGTTGTAGCCGTACGGCTCTGCCGCGGTGATCTCGTTGAGCCACGGGTTCAGGATCGTCCAGGTATCGGTATTGAATGCAGTGGTGTAGTACACCGCATTGAAGTCGTACCCGGGTACCCGTTCGGCGTGGATGTGGCACGGCTTGTACTCCGGCAGCGGCACATACTCATCGAACGACCACCAATCCCAACCGAGCTTCTCGATTTCTGGCTGGGCCTGCTCCTTGCCCTCCAGGATCAGGTCGAAGTACAGCGGGATCCGCGACTTGTGGAAGGGGTAAAGGTAGACCTCTTCGACCTTGCGGTCCCAGGTGATCACACCGTTCTTGCTGAACCACTCGAAGCCATGCTCCTTGCCGTACCAGGCCTTGTAGATGCGATCGAGCAGTTCCGGGACGCTGTATTCCGCGCCCTGTTTCAGCTCGAGGTCACCGGTCAGACCGAACATGGCGTTGAAGATCGCCTGGTAGGTGTCGGTCACGCCCAGCCGCTTGGCCAGTTCGAACCAGACCTCCAGGTTGCCCGGGCAGTCGTCGCGCGAGGGCACGACCGGCTGGCGGATCGATGAGGCCCACTTGGTGTGCAGACCACCAATATTGTGGTGGTTCATCATGCCGTTGGGAGCCAGGTCATAGCGCTCCAGGAAGGTCGCCTCGGGCATGATCAGGTCTGCGAAGTAGGACGCATCGTTCAGGTACAGGTCGGACTGGATCACGTACTTGAACGTGTTCAGGAACTCGCCCATCTCGTCGTTGTTGCCCCAGTTCTTGTAGGGGTTCGTGGCGTAGATGTAGAGCAGTTCGGCCCGTTCCTGGCCCTCGAACCTCTCCGGGTGCAACTGCACCTGGTACATGAAGTGCGGGTCATCATGGTCGAAGGGGGTCAGCGACATCAGGCTCATGTCGCGCGGGTCGTACTTGCGTTCCTTGTAGGCGTTTTCGTATTCCGAACTCGGGGACGCGTAGACCATGGTGGTCGACTCCAGCATGCCTTCCGGTTCCCACTCGCCCGGTGACCAGGCCGGCTTGCCAGTGCCAGGCATCCCGAAGGCCTTCGGGGCGAAGCCGAGCATGCCGCCGACCACATTGTGCGAGCCGACCAGCGTGTTCAGCATGAATACCGACCACATCTCGTGCCAGCCGCGCAGGTGGCGTGACAGGCCGCTGAAGCAGTCGGCTGCCACTGGACGGTAGGGCAGTTCGTGCCCATCCAGGGTGATGGTCTGCCCGATGCAGGCCGCCTCACCGAACTCCTTCGCCGTGATCCGGGTGGTTTCGGCCGGCACATCGGTGATGGTCTCGACCCACTCCGGGGTGTAGCTGGTCAGGTGCTCCTTGAGCATCTGGAAGCCGGTCTTGGCCTGCTTGCCGTCGACAGTGAAGGTGCCTGCCAGTTCCATCTCGCGCCAGTCGACGTCCCGGAAGATCGCCGGCTCGCCAGCGGTGGTCATCACGTAGGGCTGGCCCTGGTCGTCCTTGATGAACCTGCCGGTCGCGGTGTCAACCAGGTAGGGAGCGTTGGTGTACTCCTTCAGGTAGTCGACGTCGTAGATGCCCAGTTCGTTGACCAGCACATTGGCCAGTCCGAGCGCCAGGGCAGAGTCGGTGCCCTGCTTGATCGGGATCCAGCGGTCAGCCTTCTCGGCTCCAGCGCTCATGTGCGGGTCGACATTGACCAGCTTTGCGCCGGCCTTGCGGGCCTCGGCGAAGCGGCGGGCCGACATGTTGAAGCCGTGCCGGGTTGCGGTGCCGGTCTGGCAGCCGAATTGCAGCACGTACTTGCAGTAGTCCCAGTCCGGGCCAGCGTTGCCGGTGGCGTTGAACAGGTTGTACAGCGGGTGGATGCCCGCCCCGCAGATGTCGGGCAGCAGCGTCTGGCCGCCCAGTGTCATCTCCATCAGCAACCGGCCGGCGAACAGGCCGACGACGTTGACGATGAACGAGGTGTACATCAGCTTCTTCGGGTCACGGTCAACCACATCCTTGATGCGCTCGACGGCCAGGTCATAGGCCTCCTCCCAGCTGATCTCGACCCAGCCGGGATCCTGGTCGAGTCCCTTGATGGGGTTGGTGCGCTTCATCGGTTTGGTGATGCGGTTGGGGTCGTAGAGCTGCATGATCGCGGTGTTGCCCTTGCCGCAGACCCTGCCCTCACCAACCGGGCTGAGCTCATTGCCCTCGATCTTTACAACGACGCCATCGATGACGCGGACCTTGATGGCGCAGTTGCAGAAACACATTTCGCAGACGGTGGGGATCCACTCGTCCTGACGGGCTTTCCCTTGCGCAGGTGCGCTGGGAAGGGTTGTGGTCATTACTGCCTCCTACCGCGATGTCGCGCGCCAGAAGGGGCCTCGCTGCCACTTCTTCGTGGTCGTGCCACACGCGACACCGCAATCGATGTTGAAACGATTATCGAATTTGTGAATTCGTGGCACTGGGGGTTCAGGGTGGGGTGTGATAGAACCGCCCGTTTGACACACTCGTCTTACAAGGTTTGTGTCTCACAGTGGCTAATCTCAGGGGCGAGATGAGCAGTTCAGAAGACAGCACCAAGCGGGCCATCTCTGCTGCGCTGAGGCAGTTGGCTGCCCAGCGGCCGCTCGACAAGGTGCGCGCAGTCGACATCCAGCGGGCGGCACACGTCAGTCACCGGACGTTCTACTACCACTTCGCCGACAAGTTCGATGTGGTCGTCTGGACGTTTTGCCGAGACATCAGGAAAGTGTTCGAACAGGCCGGCATCAATGTGGCCGCCTGCATCGATGATGGCGAGGACGCTGACCTGCCCCGCCTGCTACCGCCGCTGGAGCAGCACCCGCACCGTCCGGTCTACCGGGCGTATGTGCGTGGTCTGGTCGAGTTGCTCTCCGAGTACCGCGCCTACTATTGCAGCGTGTTCGCCTCGGACGAGCGCCGCAACCTGCGCGGCTACCTGGAAGAGGCCAACTACCGTGCGCTGCGGCAGGACCTCAGCCACCTGCTGCGTGACATCGAGGTCAGCGAATACGAGATGTACACCATCGGCCACTATCTGGCCGACGCTGATGTGGCCTCGGTGTTGCGGCTGGTTGACAGCGAGGCCTCGGTCGAGATCATCGATGAACGCGGCTTCGAACTGATCAGCCCACTAACCCCGCTGCTGCTGCAGTTCGCGGCCAACTACCTGCGGGCAAGGTACGCCGAGGGTGGCGAGGTGCCTGAGCAGTGGGTCACTTCGGCGCAAGGATCCTGATCGGCTCGTCCAGGTCCATCAGCATGTCTTCCTGAGGTTGGGGGATCTGGTGGCTGAGCCAGTAGTAGTGCCCCGGCGCATCGACGCCGAAGGCCAGCGAGTGCCACACATCACGGGGCAGCAGCACCGCGCTGCCCTTGGGCACATGCAGCGCCTGGACGTCGGCAGCCTTCGGTGTCACACCTGGTGGTGAGGTGGGCGCAATCAGCAGTGCCAGGTCGCAATCGGCGGCCAGCACCAGTTCGTCGGTGTGGTTGTGGTGCTCCATGAAGGTGACCTCGGCCGGCAGCGCCCCGGTCGTGACGTAACCGACGGTGGCCGGCCCATCAAGCACATTGCGCGTGGTGTTCACGTTCGCGAAATCTTCGCCGGCGAAGGCGGCCAGACCCTCACCTGCCTGGTTCATGTCGTAGAACTCCACGCTGCCCAGGTCGACCTGGCTGACTGGTAGCGGTTGCAGGGTACGCATTGCGGTTCACACCTTTCAGGCGGGCGACGTTGCCCGCACTCCGGGAGCAAGTCATATTAACCCTCCGGCGCGGAGTATGTGGCAAAAGCAGACCGGTCGGTCCGGCATTGCCGAACCGACCGGTCTTGAGGGTTTGACCCGCAGGTCAGTGGTTGATCAGTTGTCGGAGGTCTTGGACTCCGAGCGATCGCCCGACCAGTCGAGGTGGTAGTGGCCAGGTGCATCGACGCGCTCGTAGGTGTGCGAACCGAAGTAGTCACGCAGACCCTGGGTTACCGAGGCGTTATTGCGCGGGGCCCGTGCCATGTCGTAGTAGGCCAGCGAACTGGCGAACACCGGTGCCGAGACGCCGGCCTGCGCGGCTGCCGCGACGATCCGACGCCAGGCGTCGTTGTACTCGGCCAGCTTCGGGCTGATCGACGGTGCCGTCATCAGCGAGACCAGTTCGGGATCGGCCGAGTATTCCTGGCGGATGTTCTCGAGCAGGCGAGCCCGGATGATGCAGCCGTCACGCCAGATCTTCGCGCAGTCGGCAACATTGATGTTCCAGCCGAACTCGACGCCGCCGGTGCGGATCTCGTCGAAGCCCTGCGAGTAGGCGACCACCTTGGAGGCCCACAGCGCCTGCCGGACGTCCTCGACGAACGCCTTCTTGTCGGGCACATCGAGGGTACGGTCCGGGCCGGCCAGGTTGGTGGCGGCAGCACGCAGGTCGTCATGGCTCGACAGCGCGCGGGCGAACACCGATTCGGCGATGCCATTGACCGGCACACCAAGCTCGAGGGCGGTGGTGACCGTCCAGGTTCCGGTGCCCTTCATGCCGGCGCGGTCCTTGATGACCTCGACCAGCGGCTGACCGGTCTTCGGGTCCTTCTGGGCCAGCATGTCGGCGGTGATCTCGATCAGGTAGCTCTCGAGCTCGCCCTGGTTCCATTCCTTGAAGATCTCTGCGGTCTCCTCGGTGCTGAAGCCAGCGGCGCGCAGCAGCTCATAGGCCTCGCCGATGACCTGCATGTCGGAGTACTCGATGCCGTTGTGGATCATCTTCACGAAGTGACCCGCACCGTCCGGACCCATCCATGCGCAGCACGGCTCACCGTCGACCTTGGCCGAGATCGCCTCGAGCATCGGCCCGACGATCTTGTAGCTCTCGGGGGTGCCGCCAGGCATGATCGACGGGCCGGTCAGGGCGCCGTACTCGCCGCCCGAGATGCCGGTGCCGACGAAGTGGAAGCCCTTTTCGGCGATCTCCTTCTCGCGGCGGAGGGTGTCACGGAAGAACGAGTTGCCACCATCAAGGATGATGTCGCCC
>JBMNPP010000139.1:0-7240 GCA_050943675.1 Brooklawnia sp. | reverse complement strand
CGGTGAATGGCCTTGATCCGCTGGGTGTGGTGGAGGTTCGGCGGCTGGTGCGGGAGTTGGCGATCGAAAGGGGCCTGACCGTCCTGATCAGCAGCCACAACCTGCCAGAGCTGTTCCAGACAGCAACCGACTACATCATCATCGACTCCGGCCAGGTACGGATGAAGCTCACCCTGGCCGAACTGGAGGCGCAGACCCGGCAGTTCCTCGAGGTCGCAGCCACCGACACCGAGCGCCTGGTGACCGTCATCGAGCAGGCCTTCCCGGACGCCGGGCAGATCGTGATGCCTGATCGCACAGTGCGCCTGCCGCACCACGCTGACGACGCCGAACTGGTGTTGCGCACCCTGGTCGCGGCCGACGTCTACCCCACCCGCCTGGCCCGGCAGGGCGAGAGCCTCGAATCGTTCTTCCTTTCCGTCGTCGGAGGTGCCCAGTCATGATCAACCAATTGCGTGCCGATCTGTACCTCTTGCCGCGCAGCGCGGTACCAGCGTTGTGCCTGCTCACCGTCAGCATCACCGCGGGCCTGTACACCTGGCTGCACCACTTGCTGGCGACCGGAGAAGTGGGCGCTGCAGCCGCCGGTGATATGCAGGGCCTTTCCGATGTGCTGCTGGTTTCACTGTTGGGCCCGCTGCTGTACGGGGTGGTCGTCTCGCAGCCGTTCAGCACCAAGTCGGTGCACAACGCACTGCTCGGCTCAAGCCGGGCAGCCTTCGTCGCCTCGAAGACGGTGACCGCAGCGCTGCTGGTCGCAGCTCTGTCCCTGCCCTATGGGGTCGCGGTATTGGTGGGCCGTGCGACAGGGGCGCAGTTCGTCACCACGATCCACACCGGATTCTCGCTCGCGCTGGGCGAGCCCGGGGCGCTGACCTGGCCGGCCGTGGGCCAGGTGCTGGCGATCACCCTGACCAGCGCCCTGCTGGCCGCGGCGAAGCTGTCAGTCTGCCTGCCGCTGGCCTTCTGGTTGCGCCGTCCGTTGGTGGTGATGGCTTTCGGTTTCGTCTGGTCCTTCATCGCCGATCTGTTGGCAGACTTCGCGTCGCGAGTCGACGTCCTGGACGCGCTGATCCGGCTTTCCCCGTTCTCCTCCCACCACATGCCCGCACCTGAATCCAGCAGCGCCGATTTCCTGGCGACGATTGTTGTTTCAGTCGTGTTCATCGCGCTGATGGGTGCAGCGTCCTGGCTCGTCTTCCGGCGCGCGGACGTCAAGTGAGCACGTGGTTATAAGCTGGCCTGATCCAGCCAGACATTCCGGGGAGGCACCGTGACAGTGCTCGTGGTGGTGCTCGCGGTGCTGTTGGTATTGAGCGTCGGCTACCTGCTGGTCGCCAATGCACAGATCACCTCGGTGCGGCGGCAACTTGAGCTGCAAGCCCTGGAGGGCTCGCACCGGGTAGTGACGTTGTCGCTTGTGGTGCCGCCGCTGGAGGCGCTGGTCGCCCGGTTGAACGACACGGTGCGGCGCGCGAAGGCGGCCTCGACCCAAACCCAGCTCGAAGAGCGCAGGATCCGCTCCTTCATCGCTGACATCTCACACGACCTACGGACCCCCTTGACCTCGGTCCGCGGCTACCTGCAGCTGCTGGAGCGTTCTGATCTGGACGCCGACCAGCGCAGGAACCTGGGCATCGCCCAACGCCAGGCCTCAGAGCTGGGCGCCCTGATCGACCGGCTCTACGAATACGCATACCTGCTGGCGGTCGACGAGGCACCCAACCACGAGCCTGTCGATGCCGGGGTGCTGGTGGGCGACTGCCTGCTCGGCATGACCGGCGAGATCGAGGGTGCCGGGCTGGATGTGCGAGCCGACCTGCCCAGCGGCCTGGTGCTGAACACCGACCGCGAGGCCCTGACCAGGATCGTGCAGAACCTGACACGGAACGCCGTCCAGCATGGTCTCGACCGGCTGGATGTGACGGTTCTGCGGGCGCCCGGCGGGGTGAATATTCGGGTCGCCAATGGTGTGCCCCCAGGCGCCCATATCGATACCAGCCAACTGTTCGACCGCTTCTTCACTGCCGACCGGGCTCGCTCTGGTCGCACGAGCGGGCTGGGGTTATCGATCGTCCAGGTGCTGGTCGAGCGCCTGGGCGGCACGATTGATGCACGGCATGACACCACGTCCAGCACGCTGCGGTTCGAGGTCAGCATCCCGGATGGACCGGTGCCCAGTGCTGGTGGTTCAGGAGCCTGAATCGGTGGTTGATCTGCCCGGCCGGACCCGGGCAAGTATCCCGGCGACGAACAGGGCTGCGATTCCCAGGGTTGAGGCGAGAATGCCGATCGCGGGGACGGCTTCTTCGTGACCGCCAACAGGGCGCCCCTGGGCGTCGACACCATCCCACAGGATGAAGGGAGGGTTCAGCACCCACGCAATCTGGACGGCTGCGAGCACGATGGCGACCATGATCGCCAGGACCGACCACCAGCGCCGGACGCCGGAGACCCAGGCCAGACCAGCGCAGGTCAGCACCGCGACCCAGGCCGCAATGAAGACAGGTTCGACGGGTTGGGGCGGGAACGCGTCGAAACTGAGGCTGGTCACCAAGATCCTGGGGCCGACGGTGTTGCCGCTGTCAAGAATGGGTACGAACACTGTGGTGAGCCAAGCCGCGACAGTTATCAAGGGAAGCACTCGAGCGATTCCGGTCACGCCAAGGATTGTGCCCCGAAGCGGGATCAGATGCCCCTCAATCGGATCACGGAGGCAAGCGCCGATCACGCGTCACCACAGCCGGGCGTCCCACGAAATCACCGGACACCTAGGGTGGCCGCATGACCATGCCGCTTTCCACCAACCGGTTCCTGCTGCTCGTCACCACCGCCTTTGCACTGATTCTCGGCACTGCCGGGGCAGCATCCGCCCCCGCGATCGCCGCCCCGCAGCCGGCCAGTCCGGCGCTTCCAGCCCCGGCGGCGACGGCCGAACTCACCAGCGACGATGTGGGTGCCTGGCTTGAGGGGGTCGTCCCGGCACTGATGGCCCGCGAGGGGATCGTGGGGGCGACGGTTGCCGTGGTGGGCGATGGCGAGGTCGTGGCAGCGCACGGTTTCGGCTGGGCGGAGGTCGATGAGCACGGCGTGGGCGTCCGCCCGGTGGATGCGACTCAGACGATGTTCCGCATCGGTTCGGTGTCCAAGGTGTTCGTCGGCACAGCGGTCATGCAGCTTGCCGAACAGGGGCTGCTCGATCTGGACGCACCAGTGGCTGACTACCTGGATTTCGAGGTTCCGACACGGTTCACTACCCCGATCACGCTGCGCCACCTGCTGACGCACACCGCCGGCTTCGAGGACAGCTACGCCAACGTCCTGCTGCCCGCCGGTGTCGAGGCACCAGAGTTGCGGGACGCGGTGCTGAACCCGCCCGCGCAGATTTTCGAGCCGGGCACTACGCCGGCCTACTCGAATTATTCGAGCTCGCTGGCCGCCTATGTCGTTGAACGTGCCAGTGGCAGGCCGTTCGCCCAATATGCGCAGGAAGAGATATTCGGGCCGGTGGGGATGCAGTTCACCACGTTCGAGCAGCCGGTGCCGGATGAGCTTGGTGGGTTCGTGACCACGACCTACCCGAGCACCGGGGCCGAGGCCTTCCACTTCGAGCACGTCGGGCTTTGGCCCGCAGGCTCGGTCTCGGCCTCGGGTGCCGATATGGCCGCCTTCATGCTGGCCCACCTCGACGCCGAATCGTCCCCGCTGCTGAGCGAGGAGAGCCTTGAGGTCATGCACTCCCCCGCGTTGACTGCGGAAACCCTCGGGGGTCTGGCTGTCGGGGATGCGATGGCGATCTCGTTCTACGAAAGCACCCGTCAAGGAGTCACAGGGATCGCGCACGGCGGCGACCTGTCGCACGACCACGCAGAATTCTGGCTCTCCCCGGAACACGGATCAGGCATCTTCGTCGCCTTCAACAGCAGCGGGGTGTCCGGGGATTCGCCAGTGGCCTTCCGGGAGATCCTGATCGACGGTTTCGTGGCTCGATACCTCTCCGACGAGCAGGCAGCGCCGGTCCCCCTGGATACCTCAGTGGGCAACGCGGAGCAGTTGGCCGGCAGCTACGAACTCTCACGGCGAGCCGAATCGACGTTCGTGCACACGTACAGCGCCATCAGCAAGATCACCGCCCAACCCGATGGCACCGGTGGGATCAGTCTGAGCGGGATCACCGGCATGGACGGCGTCCCGCTCCGGTTCATCGAGGTGGAGCCGGGGCTTTGGCAGTCAGATCGCACGTCCGATCAATTGAGCGTGAGCATGGACGAGGACGGGTCAGTCGAAGCGATCGGATTACATCCCGCATTTGTACTCACCCCCATGTCCGCCTCACGGGCAGGGCTGGTGCCTGCCGTGGTCGTCGCGGTCATCGTGCTGCTGGTCGCGGTGCTCGCGTGGCCGATTCGTGCCATCGCCGGGGTCGGCTTCAATCGGCCTCTCAAACAGTCCCGGACGGACCGGAACCTGCGAATGCTCGGGCTGCTTGCTGCGGTCGCGGTGTTGGCCGCACTGGCGTTGTGGTTCGTGGTTGCCATGCAGATCATGACCTTCTCGGGGGTCTCACAGTTGGCCCTGCGTACCGCCCAGTTGCTCACCCTGACCGGCGTGCTGGGCTTGATCCCCGCGGCCTGGCGAGCGGTGCGGCAATTCCGCGGGCGCCAGTGGTGGCGCGCCGCACTGGCCACGGTGCTCGCGGTCGGGTTCATCGCGTGGACCTACGTGGCATTGACTGGCGGCCTGCTGACCCCCAGCGTCCACTTCTAGCCGTCGACTGCGGCCTTCATGCACCGCATGGCTGCCAGTGTCTTCGGCACGCCGATGTAAGGCATGAGGTGCACGAAGCACTCGGCGACTTCGGCAGTGCTCATGCCCGCGACGTTGATCGCGGTCTTGATGTGGCCAGTCAGTTGCGGCTCAGTTCCGCCCATCGCTGCCAGCGCGGCCATGTTGAGCATCTGACGGTCGCGCAGTTCGAGACCCTCACGCTGATAGGTGCCGCCAAAGACCGCAGCGACCACCCAATCCGATGCACCCGGTGCGAACTGGTCCAACTGCTGCTTCCATGCCGCAGCACCATCGGGCGACTGGGTTTGCTCAACGAACTGGTTGCCCTTGTCCATGCTGATTTCCACGGTTGTCCTCCTCGAACACGGTCGATACCTGAGCGGACAGGCTAACCGAAACGGCCGCGAGGCCGTCCCGCACAGCGTATGGCCGCTGGGGTGAGTCTCGCCCCCACAGTCTGGACATGCGCGATGCCTGATGGCCAGGATCCGAGGCTGACCGTGAAGAACTCGCTCCCCCATTGCCGGCGCGAGCGCGGCTGGTCGCAGCAGCGTCGAGTTGTTGGTCGTTCCACGGCCCGTTGCCCTAGGACGTCAGCAACGCAGCGAGCTGGGGGAAGTAGTTGTGTCCCATCCATGCTGCACGGTCACCGATGACGTAGAGCCGATGCCTGGCGCGGCTGGCGGCAACATTGACAAGGTTCACCGTCGAGGACGCCCATGCCTTCGCTCCAGGAGAGGACGGGTCCCCGCCGAGGACAAGGAAGACCACCGATGCCTCACGACCCTGAGCGGTGTGGATCGTGCCAGCCTGTAGCCCCGGATAGCGTCGTGACAACTCTGCGAGCCGCGTCGCGACAGCGCGGAACGGTGAAATCGCGATCACCTCGCTGGGTGGGATGCCACGTTCATGGAGGTCTTCGAGAACCCTCTCGAGCCGCTCAACCTGATTCTCCTGCAGGTGGCTGCCTGGTGTGCGTGCAGGCTCGTCCAACCACTTGCTCGGGACGACGTGCGCACCAGCAGTGCCGTCGAAAGGATCCGGGCGGTCCTTGACGCCATGCACCATGATTCCGCTGTAGGCAATCTGATTACAGAAGGTGAACATCGGGTCGGCACAGCGGCGATGCACTGTCAGCTGCGCGCTCACCCAGATGGGCTCGCCGCCCTGCTGCATCGTTGTCCCAAGGCGGGCCACCCGGTCTGCCAGGGTCTGCACCGACGCTTGCGGAGGCATCCACGTGGCTGAGGCTCCGTAGGCGGTGGCCATGTCGCGCTGAGCCTTGTGCGGGATGGTCACGACAGGCTGAAGCTGGAGCGGATCACCGACGACCACGGCTCGGCGAGCACGCCAGATCGCGCCCGCAGCGTATTGCGGGGCTACCTGACCGGCCTCATCGATCAGCACCCAGCCGATGCTCTCGGCGCCGATGTCACCGAACATGCTCCCAACCGATGCAAATGTCGTCGAAACGACCGGGACCACCAGGAAGAACAGTTGCCAGGCTGCTCGGCGCTTTTCCGCCTCAAGCCTGCGCGGACAATCACCTGTGAATACCTCCAGCGCTGCTCGAAGCCCATGGGTCATGTCTGCCGCTGTGTTCGCAATGAAATCCTGGTGTAGTTGAAGGGCCGCGAGGAAGAGATCTGATCGTGCAGCATCAAGGTCTGCATCGAGCCAGGGTGCCCGCAGTTCACGTGCCTCGCCCGCCCAATCCCGGTCAGGGTAGGCCGGACCGAACGCCTCCTTGTCAGCGCCAAGTTGACGCCGAAGCCCCACCAGGAATTCCTGGACGCGTGTTCGCTGCATGCTGGCATCTGTGAGCGCGCGTTGAGCCGCTACCACCCGGCTCTGTGACTCGCTCACAGCGGACCGGGCCCGGTGCTCGACGGCTTCAGCGTTCCGCAACTGATCATCGAGCGTTCGCAGCGCTGAACGCCACTCACGGATGGCGCGGCCCAAAGTGAATACCACCTCCAGGACGCCCGGCCTGGCACCCAAATGACGATCCCGTGCGACCTCGGCGACAGCAACCTGCCGGCCTGCAAGCTCTGCTCAACTCCGCTCGGCCACCAGTTCTTCCTCGAATCTGCCCAGATCAGACTGGACCCGGTTTACCCGCTCACCCCAGGCACGCTCGTCCCGGCTGGCCTGCGGCAGCAGCCTCAGACGGTCCTGCGCCTGCTGCCGCTGCGCGAGCAGCACGTCGACTCGTCGCCGTGCCCGCAAGAAGTCGCCACGGGCTTCGTTCCAACCCTTGCGCGGCACACGCCCACTGCTCCACTGCGCAAGAAGGGTCTGCATACGCGGTGGCCTGTCGGGCAGGGGCTTGTTGGTTCGCGGATCCTTGTCGTCGAACCAGAAGGACGAACGGAATTCAGAGCGGTTGCGTTTGTTGCCGAGGCGGGCAGCAATCAGCCCCCATGCCTCGATCCTGGTACCGGCACCCTTC